>NZ_JAJBNQ010000002.1:0-195818 GCF_020538025.1 Blautia sp. MSK17_66 | reverse complement strand
GCATCCTGGGGCTGTAGTAGGTCCCAAGGGTTGGGCTGTTCGCCCATTAAAGCGGTACGCGAGCTGGGTTCAGAACGTCGTGAGACAGTTCGGTCCCTATCCGGCGTGGGCGTAGGATATCTGAGAGGAGCTGTCCTTAGTACGAGAGGACCGGGATGGACGGGCCGCTGGTGCACCGGTTAGACTGCCAAGTCTATAGCCGGGTAGCCAAGCCCGGAAGGGATAAACGCTGAAGGCATCTAAGCGTGAAGCCCCCCTCAAGATGAGATATCCCATCCGAAAGGAGTAAACCCCCTTGAAGACGACGAGGTTGATAGGGCAGGGGTGGAAGTACGGTAACGTATGGAGCTGACTGCTACTAATAGGGTGAGGGCTTGACCAACAAGCTTGGTTAAAATGATTCTTAAATGTCAACATGTATGTAGTTTTGAAGATGTGATAAATATCTTTATAGGGGATTGGTCAAATGGTATGATAGGGGTCTCCAAAACCTTTGGTGGGAGTTCGATTCTCTCATCCCCTGCTATTAAAAAGAACCGAGGACATTTCAGATGTCTTCGGTTCTTTTTTCACGTTCTCTTCTCAGAAATTCTCAATGAATTTGATCACTTTTTCTGTAGTTGTATTCTGATATTTTCCCTTTTTCCATATAACACCAATACGCTGCTCAATAGATGGCATGACCGGGATCCCGACAATATCCGGATGTTTTTCAACAATAGAACGGTACAAAAAAGTTCCCATATGTCCAGATTTTACCATATTGATGAGAGTTGTGATCTGACTGGTGTTCAGAATAATGTGAGGATTTACTCCCACTGCTTTAAACTGTCTGGTCAGTGTCATGACCTGTACAGAATCTGTGTTAAAAAGAATCAGCGGCTCATCTGCAAGCATGGTGAGAAGAAGAGTTTTCTGACCTGCCAGAGGATGATCTGGCGCGACACAGAAAAGCAGGTCTTCCGTATCGATAATGCGTGAATTGCATTTATCAATGGAAGGCTGTTCTGCATTGACGATCGCGATATCCAGTTTCTCTTCCAGAACAAGATTACATGCCTTAATAGAACCAAATTCAAAAAGACGAAGATCTACATTTGGAAAACTTTCATTCAGAGACAGATATAATTCAGGCAGATAAATCGTTCCAAGCATGGGAGGGATACCGATTCGTATTGGGGTGACTTTTTTTCTTAATTCGTGAAATTCCGATTCTACCGAGTCTGCATGAGCGAGAAGTTCCTCGGCACTCTTATAAAAAATCTCTCCTTCTGGTGTGAGTGTCAGTTTATTATTATTTCTGAAAAACAGGTTAACGCCAAATTCTTCTTCCAGAGCCTTGATCGCATTGGAAATAGAAGGCTGGGTTACAAAAAGTTCTTTTGCGGCTTTTGTGATATTATGGTATCTGGCGGCTACACAAAAGTATTCTAACTGAGTTAATTTCATTATAAAAAGATCTCCATATTTTATAGTGTGATTTACAAAATTATCATATATAATAGCATGTCGAAATGAGATGTGCAACGAAAAGAAATGGTTATTGATACAAAAAACTCAATAACTTTTTCTTATGGGTGTATATGTTTTAATAAATGTACAATATGGAAAACCTCATATATAATAAACGCATAACAAAGCAGTAATGAAATCGGCCGAGGGATTGCTCAAAGTTACAAAATGAAAAAGTAGGAGGGTGTAGCAATGAGTCCATCAACAATTACGCTGCTGTTTCTCCTGTTCGCGGTAATCATGTTCGTACTTGAAAAGATTCCGCTGGGAGTTACATCCATGATTGTCTGTATCGGTCTTGTAGTGACGGGAGTTCTGGATGTCAAAACAGCTTTTGCAGGATTCATCGACAGTAATGTCATTTTGTTTGTTTCCATGTTCATCGTAGGTGGGGCATTATTTGAAACAGGCATGGCAAACAAGATTGGAGGTATTGTAACAAAATTTGCAAAGACAGAAAGAATGCTGATCATTGCAATTATGGTGATCGTAGGTGTCATGAGTGGTGTGTTATCCAATACAGGTACGGCCGCAGTTCTGATTCCGGTAGTCATCGGTATCGCAGCAAAGTCCGGATACAAAAGATCACGTCTTCTGATGCCGCTGGTATTTGCAGCTGCCATGGGAGGTAACCTTTCTTTGATCGGAGCACCGGGAAATCTGATCGCACAGAGTGCACTTCAGGAAATCGACATGAAGTTCGGATTTTTCGAATATGCAATTGTAGGTTTACCAATTCTGATCGCAGGTATTCTGTTCTATGCGACTATCGGATACCGCCTTCTCCCAAATCATGATGTAAAAGATGAGGGAGCCTTTGACACAGAAAAAGATTTCAGCAACGTTCCAGTATGGAAACAGTGGTTATCTCTGATCATTCTGGTTCTGACACTGCTGGCGATGATCTTTGAAGACAAAATTGGCATTAAATTATGTATTTCCGGTGGAATCGGAGCACTGCTTCTGATCATTACAGGAGTTATTTCCGAGAAAGATGCACTGAAATCCATTGATCTCAAGACAATTTTCCTTTTCGGAGGTACTCTTTCTCTGGCAGCGGCACTGCAGGAAACAGGAGCAGGAGAGCTGATCGCCGGTAAAGTGATCGGAGCGCTTGGCGAAAATCCATCTCCATATATCCTGACTTTTGTAGTATTTATTCTCTGTGCCGCACTGACAAACTTTATGTCAAACACAGCGACAACCGCTCTTATGGTTCCGATCTGTCTGTCTATCGCACAGGGAATGGGAGCTGACCCGAGAGCCGTACTGATGGCATGTGTGATCGGAGGTTCCTGTGCATATGCGACACCGATCGGAATGCCGGCAAATACAATGGTAGTTGGTGCAGGCGGATATAAGTTTATGGACTATGTAAGATCCGGATTCCCGCTTATCATTATCGCAACTGTTGTAAGTATGATCATTCTTCCGATCGCTTTTCCGTTCTTCCCGTGAGAATGAGAAACGTGAGAGGAATTTGATGATAAAGAAATTTAAACTCAATTATTAACTTTAGAATTATATGAACCAGGAGGACAAACAAATGGGTAAGAAAGAACAGGTAGAGCAGCTTACCACTTATATGGCGAACTTTGTTTCCTATATTGGTAAAGTGCTGCCGGACGACATCAAAGAAAAGATTAACGAACTCGCAGAGAAAGAGGACAGCCCGCTTTCCAAAGTTATCTATCAGACCATGCAGAAAAACCAGGTTCTTGCAAAAGAACTCAACAGACCGAGCTGCCAGGATACAGGTGTATTACAGTTCTGGGTTAAATGCGGAACAAACTTCCCTCTGATCGGTGAACTGGAAGCTCTTCTCAAAGAAGCAGTTGTCAAAGCTACTTTTGAAGCACCTCTTCGTCACAACAGCGTAGAAACCTTTGATGAGTACAACACAGGTAAGAACGTTGGTAAAGGAACACCTACTGTATTCTGGGACATCGTTCCGGACAGCGACAAATGTGAAATTTACACATACATGGCTGGCGGCGGATGTACTCTTCCGGGAAAAGCTATGGTCCTGATGCCAGGTGAAGGTTATGAAGGTGTAACAAAATTTGTTATGGATGTTATGACATCTTATGGCTTAAATGCCTGCCCGCCACTTCTTGTAGGTGTTGGAGTTGCAACATCTGTAGAGACTGCCGCCCTGCTTTCCAAGAAAGCACTTATGAGACCACTTGGAAGCCACAATGAAAACGAGAGAGCTGCATCTATGGAAAAACTGCTCGAAGACGGTATCAATGCAATTGGCCTTGGACCACAGGGTATGGGTGGTAAATACTCCGTAATGGGTGTTCATATTGAAAACACAGCAAGACATCCATCCACTATCGGAGTAGCTGTAAATGTTGGATGCTGGTCCCACAGACGTGGACACATCATCTTTGATAAAGACCTTAACTACACAATCACAACACATTCGGGGGTGACTTTATAATGCTGGAAATGAAAGATGGAAAGAAAATTCTGACAACACCGATCTCAGCAGAAGATCTGAAAGATATCCATGCAGGAGATATCGTATACTTAAATGGAAGCATGACAACCTGTCGTGACGTTGCACACAGACGTCTTGTTGAAGAAGGCCGCGAACTTCCGGTAAATGTAAGAGATGCAGCTATTTTCCATGCTGGTCCGATCATTCGTCCGCTGGAAGATGACAAGTTCGAAATGGTATCTGTAGGACCGACAACCAGTATGCGTATGGAAAAATTTGAATATGAATTTGTAAGGGAGACAGGCGTTCGTGTCATCATCGGTAAAGGTGGAATGAAAGAAAACACAGAACGTGCATGTAAAGAATTCGGTGCGATCCACTGTGTATTCCCTGCTGGAAACGCTGTTGTAGCAGCCACTGAAGTTGAAGAGATCGTAGATGCTCAGTGGAGAGATCTTGGAATGCCGGAGACACTGTGGCACTGCCGTGTCAAAGAATTCGGACCGCTGATCGTATCCATTGATACAGAAGGACGTAACCTCTTTGAAGAGAATAAAGTTATTTTCAATCAGAGAAAAGACAAAGCAGTAGAAGAAATCTGCAAACATGTAAGTTTTATTAAATAAACCCTGTGAATCAAAAACATACTTAGTAAATCAAAATTTTGCCATAGTAAAGCCATACAGAAGGATTACTGCCATGATCCTTTTGTATGGCTTTCTATAGTATTATAGCGTTCAGGGAAAAGAAAAGTCGTTACAATAGTTGTTTACAACAGATCTCTGACGGCAGGATAACCGTAGGCAGTTTCTGCGCTTCTGACAGCTGCAAGAATTGCTTCTGACATGACATCAGCGGCGAGTGTGCCGACCATATCACAGTCTGCGGATACATTTCCAACAGAAAGAGCGTAGATACTGTCGCCGTCCGCAGAGGTGTGTACCGGACGGATGGAACGGGCATAACCATTGTGTGCCATCGAGGCAATCTTGCAGAGACGGCTCTTGTCAAACTGTGCATTGGTGATGATGGCACCGATCGTGGTATTTCCGGTAAATTTGTTTTCATGGACTTCAAAGGACTGATAGAGAAGCTTTGATGAATCTGCAAAAGATTTCCGGTCATCACAGAGCATGCCTGCGACGATCTGTCCGTTATGATAGTCACAGATATCGCCAAGGGCATTCACAACGACGATGGCACCGACCTTCAGTTCACCAATCTGCAGCGCATAGCTTCCGATGCCGGATTTCATGCAGAAATCCATTCCTCTGAATTTGCCGACAGTTGCTCCGGTACCTGCCCCGAAATTTCCGTCCTGATAATTGTTGAGATAGGCATTCTCACAGGCCTTATACCCCATTGCCTGATCCGGACGGCAGCGAGGATCAGCTACAGTCAGGTCAAAAATATCCGACTGACAGACAAGCGGTACTCTGGTCACACCGACATCAAAACCAATCCCTTTTTCTTCCAGAAACTGCATGACTCCACCGGCTGCATCCAGACCGAAGGCACTGCCTCCACCAAGAAGTACGGCATGGATTTCCTGGGCACTGGCAAGAGGCTTAAGAAGTTCACTCTCTCTTGAAGCAGGACCGCCGCCGCGTACATCCAGTCCGGCACACATTCCGTTTTCACTTAAGATAACGGTGCAGCCTGTCCCACCAGTGATATTCTGCGCATTTCCAATCCGGATTTCTGAAAAATCTTTTATACTGATAACTTGCATGACAATCCTCCATGATCTGTAAAATAGAATCTGAATCTGGTTTATATTTTAGCACAGATCAGTCAAAAGATGGATGCCAAAAAATTTCACAGTATAAAAAATTTTGTAATATTAAATTGCAAGAATAAGAAAGTATAGTATAATGGAAATAATGTATCGAAGGAGTTTCTGTGAAGAGTTACTCGAAAGATATGATAAGGCAGAAATTGGGGGAGAGGGAAGTTATGGATTATCAGCAGCTTATTACATTTATGATGGAAATGGTCGGGACGGTCGCCTTTGCGGCATCTGGTGCAATGGTTGCGGTGGACCGGGCGATGGATATTTTTGGGGTGATCGTGCTTGGTGTTACAACAGCAGTCGGAGGAGGTGCTGTCCGTGATGTGATCCTCGGAATCGTGCCGCCGGCCATGTTCCAGCATCCGGTCTATACGATCGTGGCAATGATCACATCCTGTATTGTTTTTACGATCCTGTATCTTAAGAAGGAGCTTCTGCAGGGGCATAACAGAGAAACCTATGACAAGGTTATGCTGGTCATGGACTCGATCGGACTTGGGATTTTTACAGTTGTAGGGGTGAACACAGGAATTTCTCATGGCTACATGGAATATACGTTCCTTCTGGTGTTCCTTGGTACCGTCACAGGAGTCGGGGGAGGGCTTCTTCGCGATGTTATGGCAGGTGTCCCGCCGTATATTCTGGTGCGTCACATCTATGCCTGTGCCTCAATCGTCGGTGCAATCGTCTGTGTTATCCTGTATCGGCACTCCGGTGCGGTGGCAGCAATGGTGGGAGCTTCTGCAGTGGTGGTTCTGATCCGTTATCTGGCAGCACATTACCGCTGGAACCTTCCGAAGCTTACAAGAGAAGAATAGAAAACAGGTAACTGTTCAGTACCCTCACAGTTACGAGTCAAAATGCATTCCAAATCACCTTCGGTGATGGCATTTTGCCTTATATGTCTCGGGATTTTGGCAAAAAACATGCCAAAACGCCTCGCGGGATATTACCTTCTGAATAGTTACGAAAACAGACATAAAAACAGCTCTTCTACACAGAAAAAGAAGAGCCGTTTTTTGAGGAAAATCAATAAATCTATTGATACGGCCAGGGGAAGTTTATTCCAGTGGCTGAGTATCCTGAAGTGCTTCAAATCCTTCTTCACCGGTACGGATCTTGACAACATTTTCGATGTCGTATACGAAGACTTTACCATCACCGTATTGACCGGTATGAAGAGTTTTCTTGGCTGTTTCGATAACGGTTCTTACCGGAACAAGACTGACTACGATTTCAATTTTGATTTTCGGCAGAAGGTTCATATCCATCTCGACACCACGGTAGTAGGAACGTGAACCCTTCTGTACACCGCATCCCATAACGTTTGTGATCGTGATACCGGTGACACCGATCTCATTCATTGCATGCATAAATTCTTCCAGCTTGCTCTGACGGGTAATGATGACAACCTTTGTCAGTTTATGTACACCTTCCTTCGGGAGCTCCGGAACAGTAGCTGCAACCTCGGCAGGAGCAACATTTGCAGAAGTATTTGCAGAAGGAGCGTTTTTTGCAACACCCATAGGAGCAGGTACAGTCATTGTGTCATGTACAACAAATCCGTCATAGGCACTTGTAAGACCATGTTCTTTGGAGTCCAGACCTTCGATTTCTTCCTCTGCAGTTACACGAAGACCAACTGTATGTTTGATCACCTGGAAGATAATTGTCATAGTAACAGCAACCCATGCGATGGTGATGATCATGCCGATAAACTGTACGCCAAATCCGTGGAAGCCGCCGCCGACCAGAAGACCTTTCCAGTCTGTACCTGTTCCGTCAGAGAAAAGACCAACAGCGAGAGTACCAAAAGCACCGTTTAAACCATGAACACCAACGGCACCGACCGGGTCATCAACCTTGAGAACTTTGTCAATAAATTCAATACCAAATACTACAACGAAGCCTGCAATAATACCAATGATGGCTGAGGATGCAGGAGAAACGGTATCACATCCTGCTGTGATGGCAACCAGACCTGCAAGAGATCCGTTGAGGGACATGGAAACATCAGGTTTTTTGTATCTCACCCATGTGATGATAAGTACAGTTACTGTTGCAACAGCAGCAGCAAGGTTTGTAGTCACAAAAATTTTACCTGCAGTTACGATGGCATCCCCTTCCATGCTGACAGTGGAAGCACCGTTAAATCCGAACCAGCAGAACCAGAGGATAAATACACCTAAGGCACCGACAGTAAGGTTATGTCCCGGAATGGCTTTGGATTTGCCACTCTTTGAATATTTACCGATACGAGGTCCGAGGATGATCGCACCGATAAATGCTGCGACACCGCCGACCATATGTACTGCACAGGAACCTGCAAAATCGTGGAATCCCATCTGGCTGATGAAACCGCCGCCCCAGATCCAGTGACCGGACACAGGATAGACGATCAGGCTGATCAGGAAGCTGTAAATACAATAAGAAGAAAATTTAGTACGTTCTGCCATGGCTCCGGATACGATCGTAGCGGAGGTTGCACAGAATACGGTCTGGAAGATAAGAAATGCCCAGAACGGAACTCCGTCAGGAAGCATAGAAGATCCATAGTTTGCTTCTGAAGCAATTCCTCCGATTCTTCCGAAGAATCCGTTTCCGGCTCCAAACATGATTCCGAATCCGACGATCCAGAAAGTAGGAGTACCGATGCAGAAGTCCATAAGGTTTTTCATGATAATGTTACCGGCATTCTTTGCTCTGGTGAAACCAGTTTCTACCATTGCAAAACCAGCCTGCATAAAGAAAACGAGTGCGGCACCCAAAAGTACCCAGATTGTGTTTACTGATGAATAGTCCATAAAGTTACCTCTCTTTCCCTAAAAGTTGACTAAGTTAGTATAGTATCAGTATTCAAAAAAGGCACGAGAATGAAATTTCATCATTTTCGCGCCTTTACGAATCAGTATATGTAAAACAGGGGATATCCGTATCGTGTGATTAATGGATGGATGAGGAAATCGATAATGAATTATGAAGGATTCATGTTTTATAAGATATCCCCTGGTTTTACCAGTGTGAAATTGTTATAACTGAATTCCTTTATCTCAGTCAGAGATAGAGAATAACAGTTTTCCATAAGTAGGATATGGAAGAATATCATCCGGGATCAGAGCTTCTGCTGCATCAGCAGAAATACGGACTTTTTCCATATCGTCAAGTACGACACTCTGATAGAGTTTTGCACTCTTGAGCAGATCTTTGTCGACTTCGTATTCAGCCATTGCTGTATCTTCTTTCAGTCTGTCAAGATCCTTGATCATTGCCTCAGAAAGCTCTGTCAGTTTTGTAAGAAGTTTGGCTTCTGTGGATACGGAGATATCTGGAACGACAGACTTCTTAAGGGCAGCAGTCTGAGCAAGTTTTTCCATGTATGTAGTAACTGCCGGAAGAAGATCTTTCTGGATGATCTCAACCAGAGTACCTGCCTCGATATGAAGTGTCTTTACATAGTTCTCAAGCTTGATCTCATAACGGGAATGAAGCTCTGCATGTGTAAAGATATGATGGTCGATGAGAAGCTTTTCATTCTTTTCATCAACGAAATGCGGCAGTGCATCCGGAGTGGATACCAGGTTGTAAAGCCCACGTTTTTCTGCCTCTGCGAGCCATTCATCTGTATAACCATTGCCGTTAAAGATGATACGTTTATGTTCGGAAATGGTCTTTTTGAGCAGTTCATGGACTGCTTTTTCCATTTCATCTGCAGCAACATCTTTGAGTTCATCATAGAACTGTCTTAAGACTTCAGCAACTGCAGTATTGAGAATGATATTCGGATTTGCTACGGAAGAAGATGATCCAAGCATACGGAATTCGAACTTGTTTCCGGTAAATGCAAATGGTGAAGTACGGTTTCTGTCGGTATTGTCTTTCACAAAATGAGGAAGAACCTTTGCACCGATATCCATCTGAACGGCACCATGTCCGACAAAGAATTCATCGTTTTCAATAGCCTTGAGAACCTCTGTAAGTTCATCTCCAAGGAAGATAGAAACGACTGCCGGTGGAGCTTCATTTGCACCAAGACGGTGATCATTTCCGGCACTTGCAACAGAGATACGAAGAAGATCTGCATAATCATCGACTGCTTTGATAACTGCTACAAGGAATACCAGAAACTGTGTGTTTTCGGCAGGTGTTTTGCCTGGATCGAGAAGGTTTACACCTGTGTTTGTGCTCATGGACCAGTTGTTATGTTTACCACTTCCGTTGATTCCTTCGAATGGTTTTTCATGAAGCAGGCATACCATATTGTGTTTGGCAGCTACTTTTTTCATGATTTCCATAGTAAGCTGGTTGTGGTCGACAGCCACGTTTGTTGTATCAAATACAGGAGCCAGTTCGTGCTGAGCAGGAGCAACCTCGTTGTGTTTTGTCTTTGCCGGGATGCCAAGTTTCCAGAGTTCTTCGTCCAGATCATGCATATAGGCAGACACACGAGGTTTCAGAGTTCCGAAGTAATGATCTTCCATTTCCTGTCCCTTTGGAGCCGGAGCACCGATCAGAGTACGTCCGCAGAAGATCAGGTCTTTTCTCTTATTATAGAGGTCTTTGTCCACCAGGAAGTATTCCTGTTCCGGTCCTACAGTAGTATCAATATGTTTTACATCTGTGTTTCCAAGAAGACGAAGAACCTTGAGTGCTTCTTTACTCAGACTGTCCATGGAACGAAGAAGAGGAGTCTTTTTGTCCAGCGCTTCTCCGCTGTAGGAGCAGAATGCAGTTGGAATATAAAGGGTACGATCCTTGATAAATGCCGGTGAAGTAGGATCCCATGCGGTATATCCTCTGGCTTCGAAAGTAGCACGAAGACCGCCTGACGGGAAACTGGATGCATCCGGTTCACCTTTTACAAGTTCTTTACCGGAGAACTCCATGATCACCTGTCCGTCACCTGTCGGGGAGATGAAGCTGTCATGTTTTTCTGCGGTGAAGTTTGTCATTGGCTGGAACCAGTGAGTATAATGGGTAGCTCCATGATCAAGTGCCCATTCTTTCATGGCAACTGCAACAGAGTTGGCAACATCAAGTTCGAGATGTGTACCGTTCTCAATTGTTTTTTTCAGTGCCTTGTACATGTCTTTCGGTAATTTTTCACGCATGATCTTGTCGTTAAAAACAAGGCTGCCGTAGATTTCAGGAATGCTCTGTGCCATAATAAAATCTCCTTTCAACTCTCCATTAATCTAAATTTTTTCAAATAAAATCTTCAGATAAACAAAAAAGGCGCCTTGGAATTATCATCCAAAGCGCCGTTGCTTATGTGATGTAGTATACACAAAAAAATCAGGATGTCAATAATTTTTTTCGAAAAAAATTCAAATTTTTTGTTTGGACAGATGAATTTATTTGTATGCTTTTTTGAAAGGACAAGGGTTGACAAATCGCTTTCTTCCATTATAATTGCAGTGTAAAAAGTACTTCGGAAAGCATTTGAATATAAGAATTGGAGGAAATTCTGATGGCAGAATTAAAGGAAGCCTGCGGCGTATTCGGAATGTATGATCTGGATGGAGGTAATGTGGTTCCATCCATTTATTATGGACTTACTTCACTTCAGCACCGTGGACAGGAGTCCTGCGGACTTGCAGTTTCCCGCACGGAGGGAGAAAGAGGGAATATCCAGTTCCATAAGGATTTAGGACTGGTAAGTGAGGTCCTTCGCGAGGATACCATCCGTAATATGGAGGGAGATCTCGGCATCGGTCATGTACGATATTCAACAACAGGAGCGTCAGTGGCTGAGAATGCACAGCCTCTTGTATTGTCCTATATAAAGGGAACGCTTGCACTTGCTCATAATGGAAACCTTATCAATACCCCGGAACTGAAATGGGAACTGATCCAGAATGGTGCGATTTTCCATACGACTACAGATTCAGAAGTAATCGCATTTCATGTAGCAAGAGAGCGTGTACATTCCAAAACTGTAGAGGAAGCAGTACTTAAAACTGCCCGTAAATTAAAGGGTGCCTATGCACTGGTGATCATGAGTCCCCGTAAACTGATCGGTGTGCGTGATCCGCTGGGACTTAAGCCGCTCTGTCTTGGAAAGAGGGGCAATGCTTATGTGCTTGCATCTGAGAGCTGTGCATTGACTTCTGTTGGTGCTGAGTTTGTAAGGGACATTGAACCGGGTGAGATGGTCACGATCTCCAGAAATGGTGTTGAATCCAACAAGGAACTTGCCGGTGGAAAGCATGCCCATTGCGTGTTTGAATATATTTATTTTGCAAGACTGGACAGCGAGATGGATGGAGTAAAGATTTATGATGCGCGTATCCGCGGCGGTAAATCTCTTGCCAGATCCTATCCGGTAGACGCAGATCTTGTCACCGGTGTACCGGAATCCGGAATCCCGGCAGCCAAGGGATTCTCTGAAGAATCCGGTATTCCGTTTGGTTTTGCTTTTTATAAGAACAGTTACATTGGAAGAACCTTCATCAAACCTACCCAGAAGGAAAGAGAATCCAGTGTCCATCTGAAGCTGAGTGTTCTGGAATCAGCAGTAAAAGGTAAGAGGATTGTTCTGGTAGATGACTCTATCGTAAGAGGAACTACGATCGCAAACCTGATCCGTATGCTTAAGAAAGCAGGAGCGCTGGAGGTGCATGTACGCATCAGTTCACCACCGTTCCTTCATCCTTGTTATTTCGGAACAGATGTGCCGTCCAACGACCAGCTGATCGCATCCAGTCACAGTACGGAGGAAATCCGTGAGATGATCGGTGCAGATTCCCTCGGATATATGCAGAGCGAATTCCTGGAGGGAATGGCAGGGGGACTTCCTCTGTGCAAGGCATGTTTCGATGGAAATTATCCTCTGGATGTGGAGGCGGAATTTAATAAGAAGATTGACTGTGGCTGCTGATCTTGTGACTTTTTTGCAGAAGGTGCAAAAAAAATCGATTTATGTAAAAATTACATATTTACAAAAAGTCAAAAATAAGATATAGTAATGCACATATTTAAAGTTGTGTCTGACAAAGGCGTCAGAGGCTGATAGGGGAAAGTGCCCTTATCTGCTTCTGGCGCCTTTGATTTTTCAGATATTTTATGTGTAAGGCAGATGGAGGAGGAAATCACAATGTCAGTAAAATATGTTTTTGTTACAGGCGGTGTTGTATCAGGTCTTGGAAAAGGCATCACGGCAGCATCACTTGGAAGACTTTTAAAGGCCCGGGGTTATCAGGTGACCATGCAGAAGTTTGATCCCTATATCAATATTGATCCGGGAACAATGAATCCGATCCAGCATGGAGAAGTTTTTGTAACCGATGACGGTACGGAGACAGACCTGGATCTTGGTCATTATGAGAGATTTATCGATGAAAGTCTGGATAAAAATTCCAACGTGACAACCGGTAAGATATACTGGTCTGTACTTCAGAAAGAGCGTCATGGAGATTTTGGCGGAGGAACCGTACAGGTTATTCCTCATATTACCAATGAGATCAAGAGTCGTTTCTATCGTGCCAAATCTTCATCAGAAGAAAGAATCGCGATCATTGAGGTCGGCGGAACGGTCGGAGATATTGAGAGCCAGCCGTTTCTGGAATCTATCCGTCAGTTCCAGCATGATGTCGGACATGACAATGCGGTCCTGATCCATGTTACCCTGATCCCGTATCTGAAGGCTTCCGAAGAAATGAAGACCAAGCCGACACAGGCAAGCGTCAAGGAACTGCAGGGAATGGGAATCCAGCCGGATGTTCTGGTATGCAGAAGCGAGCATCCGCTGACCGATGAAATCAAGAGTAAAATCGCACTGTTCTGCAATGTTCCAGTGAGTCATGTATTACAGAACCTTGATGTTGAATATTTATATGAAGCTCCTCTTGCAATGGAGAGAGAAAAACTGGCCGATGTGGTTCTGGAATCTTTGAGACTGGAGAACCGCAAACCGGATCTTACAGAGTGGATGGAGATGGTCAATGATCTGAGAAATCCGGAAGCCACAGTAAACATTGCCATGGTAGGAAAATACACGCAGCTGCATGACGCTTACTTAAGTGTTGTAGAAGCACTGAAGCATGGTGGCATTTCCTGCAGAGCAAAGGTAGAACTGACCTGGGTAGATTCCGAGGAATTAAATGAGAAAAATCTGGATCAGATGCTTCACAAGGTGGATGGTATCCTGGTTCCGGGAGGATTTGGAAATAGAGGTACCGAAGGAATGATCCTGGCAGCACAGTATGCCCGTGTTCACAAAATCCCGTACCTTGGCATCTGCCTTGGAATGCAGATGGCGATCGTAGAATTTGCCCGTCATGTGCTGGGATATGAGGATGCCAACAGTATAGAACTTGATCCGGCTACGAAACATCCTGTGATCGCACTGATGCCGGACCAGGAGAGTGTTGAAGATCTTGGAGGAACCTTAAGACTTGGAAGTTATCCCTGTGTTCTTGCAGATAATTCCAAAGCACTGGAGCTGTTTGGAAAGAAAGAGATCCAGGAACGTCACAGACATCGCTATGAGGTCAACAACGCATTTCGTGAAGAACTGTCTGCAAAGGGCATGATGATCGCGGGAACTTCCCCTGACGGACATATCGTAGAGATGATCGAGGTCAAAGATCATCCATTTTATGAGGGAACGCAGGGACATCCGGAGTTCAAATCAAGACCGAATCATGCACATCCTTTATTCCGTGGCTTCGTAAAAGCGGCGAAGGAATACGCGAAAGAGAAGGAAAGCAGGAATCAGTTAAATAAAGAATAGAAGTAATATTATGATAGAGAGGACGAAGATTATGCAGGAAGCAATGAGAGAAGATCAAGGTCTGTATCGCCAGGAATTTGAGCATGACAACTGTGGTATCGGTGCAGTTGTCAATATCAAAGGAAAGAAAACACATGAAACTGTTGCAAATGCTCTCAGGATCGTAGAACATCTGGAGCATCGTGCAGGTAAGGATGCGGAAGGCAAGACCGGTGACGGTGTAGGTATCCTTCTGCAGATTTCCCATAAATTTTTCAAAAAAGCCTGTAAGAAAGAGGGCTTTGATATCGGTGAGGAAAGAGAATATGGTATCGCACAGTTTTTCTTCCCGCAGCATGAGATCAAACGTGCCCAGGCCAAAAAGATGTTTGAGATCATTGTGGAAAAAGAAGGACTGGAGCTTCTTGGCTGGAGAACCGTTCCTGTGATCCCGGAGGTTCTCGGACACAAAGCAAAAGAGTGTATGCCATGCATCATGCAGGCATTTATCAAAAAACCGGAGGAAGTAGAAAAAGGACTTCCATTTGACCGTATGCTCTATATTGCCCGTCGTGAGTTTGAACAGAGTAATGATAATACCTACGTGGTTTCCATGAGCAGCCGTACCATTGTCTACAAAGGTATGTTCCTGGTAGGTCAGCTCCGTACCTTCTTTGCTGATCTTCAGAATCCGGAGTATGAATCTGCGATTGCGATGGTACATTCCAGATTCAGTACCAATACCAATCCAAGCTGGGAGAGAGCACATCCGAACCGTTTTATCGTACACAACGGTGAGATCAATACCATTCGTGGAAATGCTGACAAGATGCTTGCCAGAGAGGAAAATATGGAATCTCCGTACCTCAAAGGACAGCTTCACAAAGTCCTTCCGGTTGTAAACCGCAATGGTTCCGACTCGGCAATGCTTGACAATACCCTGGAATTCCTTGTTATGAGTGGTATGGAACTTCCGCTTGCAGTCATGATCACTATTCCGGAGCCGTGGGCGTACAACGATACAATTTCTCAGGAGAAGAGAGATTTTTATCAGTATTATGCAACCATGATGGAGCCATGGGACGGCCCGGCATCCATTCTGTTTTCGGATGGAGATGTGATGGGAGCAGTGCTTGACCGTAACGGTCTTCGTCCATCCAGATATTACATCACTTCCGATGGCTATATGATCCTTTCTTCAGAAGTTGGTGTTATGCCGGTTCCGGAGGAAAAAATCGTTCTCAAAGAGCGTCTGCATCCGGGAAAAATGCTCCTGGTGGATACCGTTCAGGGGAAAGTTATCGATGATGATGAACTGAAAGAAAAATATGCCAAAATGCAGCCGTATGGTGAGTGGCTGAACAGCAACCTCGTACAGCTTAAAGATATCAAGATCCCGAATATCCGTATGGAGGAATACACACCGGAGCACAGAGCACGTCTTCAGAAGGCATTTGGATATACTTACGAACAGTATCGTACCTCTATCCGCAACATGGCACTGAACGGGGCAGAGAGTATCGGAGCCATGGGAGTGGATACACCGCTGGCAGTGCTTTCCAAACAGCATCGCCCGTTGTTTGATTACTTTAAACAGCTGTTTGCCCAGGTAACAAACCCGCCGATCGATGCCATCCGTGAGGAGATCGTAACTTCCACAAGTGTTTATGCAGGTAAAGACGGAAATCTTCTGGTGCAGCAGCCGGAAAACTGCCATGTACTCAAAATCCTTCATCCGATCCTCACAAACACAGATATGCTGAAGATCAAAAACATGAATGCCGACGGATTTAAGGTTGCCGTTGTCTCAACTCTCTATTATAAGAGTACAAAACTCGAGAGAGCGATCGACCGTCTCTTCGTAGAGGTTGACAAGGCGTTCCGTGACGGTGCAAATATCCTTGTACTTTCCGACCGTGGTGTAGATGAGAATCATATGCCGATCCCGTCTCTTCTGGCAGTGTCCTCAGTACATCAGCATCTCGTAAAGACCAAAAAGAGTACTTCACTGGCACTGATCGTAGAGTCCGGAGAGCCAAGAGAAGTTCATCATTTTGCAACTCTGCTCGGTTATGGTGCAAGTGCGGTCAACCCATATCTTGCACTGGAGACGATCCGTGAACTGATCGACAACCATATGCTGGATAAAGATTACTATGCAGCAGTAGAAGACTATAACCATGCAGTCTTAAGCGGTATCGTCAAGATCGCATCCAAAATGGGTATCTCTACGATCCAGTCTTATCAGGGATCTCAGATCTTTGAGGCAATTGGTATCTCTCAGGAAGTGATCGACAAATACTTTACCGGAACAGTAAGCCGTGTAGGTGGAATCACTCTGGAAGATATCGAAGATAACGTGGAGAAACTCCACTCAGAGGCATTTGACCCGCTTGGCTTAAATACAGATCTGACCCTTGACAGTGTCGGTGCACACAAGATGAGAAGTCAGGGAGAGGAGCATAAATACAATCCACAGACCATCCATCTGCTTCAGGAATCTACCTGGACGGGCAGTTATGACCTGTTCAAACAGTATACTGCACTGGTAGATGAGGAAAGTCACGGGGCACTTCGTGGACTGATGGAATTTAATTATCCGGAAAAAGGAATCCCGATCGAGGAAGTAGAGAGCGTCGATGAGATTGTAAAACGTTTCAAGACAGGTGCGATGTCCTACGGCTCCATCTCTCAGGAAGCACATGAAACGCTTGCGATCGCGATGAACCATCTCCATGGAAAATCCAATACAGGTGAAGGTGGAGAGAGTGATGAGCGTATTGCTTCCGCAGGAAGCCAGAATGACCGCTGCTCCGCGATCAAACAGGTAGCCAGTGGACGATTCGGTGTTACCAGCAGTTATCTGGTATCAGCAAGAGAAATCCAGATCAAAATGGCACAGGGTGCGAAACCAGGTGAGGGCGGACATCTTCCGGCAAAGAAGGTTTATCCTTGGATCGCAAAGACACGTCATTCCACTCCTGGTGTAAGTCTGATCTCCCCGCCGCCTCATCACGATATCTATTCCATCGAGGATCTGGCACAGCTGATCTATGACCTTAAGAATTCAAACGTTTACGCAGATATTTCTGTAAAACTTGTATCAGAGGCAGGTGTAGGTACTGTTGCAGCCGGTGTTGCCAAGGCAGGAGCGCAGACTGTCCTGATCTCAGGCTATGACGGTGGTACCGGTGCAGCTCCGAGAAGCTCCATCCACAATGCAGGACTTCCGTGGGAGCTTGGTCTTGCAGAGACACATCAGACCCTGATCATGAACGGACTGCGTAACCGTGTCCGTATTGAGACAGATGGTAAGCTGATGAGCGGCCGTGACGTTGCGATCGCAGCACTTCTTGGTGCGGAGGAATTTGGCTTTGCGACAGCACCGCTTGTAACCATGGGCTGTGTCATGATGCGTGTCTGCAACCTGGATACCTGTCCGGTAGGTGTGGCAACACAGAATCCGGAGCTTCGCAAACGCTTCCGCGGAAAACCGGAATACGTTGAAAACTTCATGAAGTTTATTGCTCAGGAACTGAGAGAATACATGGCACGTCTTGGCGTACATACAGTGGATGAAATGGTAGGACGTACAGACCTGTTAAGACAGTCCAAAGAAGCCTCCGAGGCAGAGCCGCACAGAGGCAAAATCAATCTGAGTGCGATCCTGAACAATCCATATGCCGGCAACGGACAGAAGGTGACCTTTGATCCAAAAGCAGTCTATAATTTTGAACTGGAAAAGACACTGGATGAAAAAGTCCTTCTTAAAAAATGCGGTAAAGCGATCACAAAGGGCGAACACATCGAACTGGATGTTGATGTGACAAATACAGACCGTACGTTTGGTACGATCCTCGGTGCAGAGATCACCAGACAGACCGGAAAGGGACTCCCGGATGATACGATCGTGATCAACTGTCATGGAGCCGGTGGACAGAGCTTCGGTGCCTTTATTCCAAAAGGTCTCACTCTGAATCTTACCGGTGACAGCAACGACTACTTCGGAAAGGGCCTCTCCGGCGGTAAACTGATCGTCAGGGTTCCGGAGAAAGCAGCCTATAAACCAGAAGACAATATCATCATCGGTAACGTTGCACTCTATGGTGCTACTAGCGGATACGCATTTATCAATGGTGTTGCAGGAGAACGTTTTGCAGTTCGAAACTCAGGCGCCAGCGCAGTAGTAGAAGGTGTAGGCGAGCATGGCTGTGAATATATGACAGGCGGACGTGTCGTAGTACTTGGACGTACCGGCAAGAACTTTGCAGCAGGTATGAGTGGTGGTATCGCCTATGTCCTTGACATTGAAAACAAACTTTACAAAAATATCAACAAATCTATGATCTCTATTGAGAAAGTAGAGAATAAATATGATGAAAAAGAACTTCGTGATCTAATTGAAGCCCATGTTGCGGCAACAGGTTCCAGACTGGGTGCAGAAGTGCTTGCTGATTTTGATGCTTACCTGCCGCACTTTAAGAAACTGATTCCGAACGAATACAAAAAGATGCTCACTCTCAGTGCCAAACTGGAAGAAAAAGGACTGACAAGTGAACAGGCACAGATGGAAGCATTTTATGAAAGCATCGGAGCAAAGCATTAAGGAGGATGAGGAAACATGGGAAAGCCAACAGGATTTTTAGATTATAACCGAGAGACAGCCAAAGTGCTGCCTCCAAAGGTCCGGATTGCAAATTTCAATGAGTTCCGGACTCCGCTCAGCAAAGAAAAACAGAGACTTCAGGGAGCTCGCTGTATGGCCTGCGGCGTTCCTTTCTGTCAGTCAGGAATGATGCTTGGTGGAATGGCTTCAGGCTGTCCGCTGCACAATCTTGTACCAGAGACAAATGATCTGGTGTATACAGGAAACTGGAAACAGGCATATTTAAGACTGTCCAAGACCCACAGTTTTCCGGAATTTACCTCCAGAGTATGCCCGGCACTGTGTGAGGCTGCCTGCACCTGCAACTTAAACGGAGAACCGGTTGCCACAAAGGAAAATGAGAGAGCGATCATTGAAACTGCTTACAAAGAAGGCTGGGTGCAGCCTCAGAAACCGAATGTACGTACCGGTAAGACGATTGCTGTAATTGGAAGCGGACCGTCCGGACTTGCTGCAGCACAGCAGCTGAACAGAAGAGGACACAGCGTCACAGTCTATGAAAGAAGTGACAGACCGGGTGGACTTCTCCGCTACGGAATCCCGAACATGAAACTGGAGAAATCTGTTATAGACAGAAGAATCCGTCTTATGGAAGAAGAGGGAGTAAAATTTGTCCTTAATACAAACGTGGGCAAAGACATCAAAGCAGAGGAACTTCTGAAACAGTATGACAGAGTCGTGCTTGCCTGCGGTGCATCAAACCCGAGAGACATCAAAGTGCCGGGAAGAGAAGCAAAAGGAATCTACTTTGCGGTGGATTTCCTGGGAATGGTCACAAAGACACTTCTGGACAGCAATTTTGACAAAGTTCCTTATGAACTGGCAAAAGGAAAAAATGTCCTTGTTATCGGCGGCGGTGACACAGGAAATGACTGTGTGGGAACTTCAGTCCGCCTGGGTGCAAAATCTGTAACTCAGCTTGAGATGATGCCGAAGCCACCGGTGGAGCGTGCCGCAAACAATCCGTGGCCGCAGTGGCCGAGAGTCTTAAAGACAGACTATGGCCAGGAGGAGGCAATCGCAGTTTTCGGGCATGATCCTCGAATCTATCAGACAACCGTCACAGAATTCATTGCCGACAAAAACGGTAACGTGTGCAAGGCAAAGATTGTAGATCTCAAAGCGCAGAAGGACGAAAAGACCGGAAGAATGATGATGGTTCCTGTTGAGGGAAGTGAAAAAGTTATCCCGGCAGATCTGGTTCTGATCGCGGCAGGATTTCTCGGAAGTCAGAAATATGTGACAGATGCCTTCCATGTGGCAGTCAATGGAAGAACAAATGTTGATACAAAGCCGGATGATTATGCAACTTCGGTACCGCGGGTATTTACAGCCGGTGATATGCACAGAGGACAGTCACTGGTCGTATGGGCGATCCGCGAGGGCCGGGAGGCTGCAAAAGCAGTAGATGAGTCCCTGATGGGATACACAAATCTCTGAGAAAAAAACGTTGACAAAGACCATGTCGGTTGCTATAATACCTGCATGAACAAAGGCGTTCTTTCGGAGGGTTACCTTCCGGAAGTACGCCCTTTTTTTTATACTTAAATCATAAGGAGAGAATGGCATGGGGAATTATACCAGAGAAGAAATATTACAGATGGTTGAGGAGGAGGATGTAGAGTTCATCCGTCTTCAGTTTACTGATATGTTCGGTGCGATCAAAAATATTGCTGTCACTGCCCGGGAACTTCCGCGTGCATTAGATAATCAGTGTATCATCAACGCGGAACAGATTGCGGGAATGGATCCGGAGAAGGGATCCGATCTCTATCTTCGTCCGGTACCGGATACATTTGCAATCCTGCCGTGGCGTCCGCAGCAGGGAAAAGTTGCGAGAATGATCTGTGATCTTTACTGTCCAGATGGTACACCATACAAAAACAGTCCGAGATATATTCTTGAGTATGTAGCGAAAGAAGCAGAGCAGGAAGGATATACCTGCTATATCGATCCTGAGTGTGAGTTTTTCTTATTCCACACAGATGATAATGGAAATCCTACAACGGTGACACATGAAAAGGCCGGATACCTGGACATGAGTCCTCTGGATCTCGGCGAGAATGCAAGACGTGATATGGTACTGACACTGGAAGATATGGGAATGGAGGTGGAATCTTCTCACCATGAGGCAGCTCCGGCACAGCATGAGATTGATTTCAGCTATGGTGAGGTGCGTGATATTGCAGACTGTATTATGACTTTCAAGATGGCAGTCCGCATCGTGGCAAAACGTCACGGCCTTCATGCAACCTTTATGCCGAAGCCGAAATCAGAAGTAAATGGTTCCGGAATGCATATCCAGTTTTCTTTATTCAAAAACGGCAGAAATCTGTTTGAGGATACTGATCATCCGGGAGAACTCAGTGAGGAGGCACGCTATTTTATAGGAGGACTTCTTGCACATAGCAGGGAGATGGCACTGATCACGAATCCGATCGTGAACTCCTATAAGCGTCTTGTGCCGGGATATGATGCCCCGACAGAGCTTACCTGGACAGAGCACAATCAGAATTCTCTTGTCCGTATCCCTGTGACAAGAGGCGAAGGAACAAGGGTGGAACTGAGAAGTCCGGATGCGGCTTCGAATCCATATCTGGTATTTGCAGTATGTCTTGCAGCCGGACTGGATGGAATCCGAAATAAGATTTCTCCTGCAAAATCGTCTAATATTGCCAATCAGGATCAGGCACCTGAGCATCTTCCGGAGACACTGAAGGATGCGATTGAGCTTTTTGAAAACAGCGAATGGATCCGCGGAATACTGGGCGAGGATTTCTGCAAAACCTATCTTTCAGCCAAGAAGGATGAGTGGCTTCGTTATACCAGACAGGTGACAGACTGGGAAGTAGAGGAATACCTGTATCGCCTGTAAGCACATAAGACGAAAAAGAGTAACTGTTCACAGGTAATATCCCGCTGTGAACGGAGTGAACAGTAACGACAAAGAGGAGAGACACTTGTATGAGCAGCATCGTGATCGCATTACCCCAAATTGAAGATGCAAAAAAAATCCGTGCAGTTCTGGAACGGCATGGGTTTATCGTTGCATCTGTATGTACAACTGCATCAAATGCTCTGTCAAGTGCGTCTGAACTTGGAAGCGGTGTGCTGATCTGCAGCCACCGGCTTCCGGATATGAATTATCTGGATCTTTCGGAATGTATGCCGAGAGAATTTGAAATGCTGCTGCTTGCATCTGCGAGGGTGATCTGTGAGGTGCCGACATCGATTCTGTCGGTACAGATGCCGATTAAGGCGAGTGATCTTGTCAATACGGTAAATATGATCCTGACGCAGCAGGAGCGGAGAAGACGAAAAGAGAAACAGAAACCTAAGGCACGGTCCTGGAAGGAACAGAATTATATATCCAATGCCAAAATGATGCTGATGCAAAGGAATCATTTAAGTGAAGATGAAGCCTATCGTTATATTCAGAAATCCAGTATGGATTCCGGGACAAATATGGTAGAAACTGCACAGATGCTTTTGATGCTTTTATATGATGGATGACAGACTGAAAAACTTTTAAGAGGCTTATATATATATGGAGGATGAGGAAATGGAGTTTTTGGATGGTACATGGAAAAAAGAAATCAGTTCATGGGAAGATTTACTGGGAGAATCTCTTCTGAATCAGGAAGTTGTTCTGGAAGGTGCAGTTCACAGCATCCGTAATATGGGTGATGTTGCATTTGTGATCCTCAGAAGAAGAGAGGGGCTCTTTCAGACAGTTTTTGAAAATGAAAAAGCAGATATTTCAATCCATGATCTCAAAGAGGCGATGACAGTTCGTGTAAGGGGAATCCTGAATGAGGAGAAACGTGCTCCTCATGAAAGAGAGATCCGTATCCGGGAGGTTGAGATATTGTCACAGCCGGCAGAGCCGATGCCGCTTGCGATCGACAAATGGAAATTAAACACATCTCTGGAGGCCAAACTGAATCTGCGTCCGATCGCACTCCGTAACATCCAGGAACGATCCAAATTCAAGATTCAGGAAGCTCTTACCCGTGCTTTTCGTGATTACCTTTATGAAAACGGATTTACAGAGATCCATACACCGAAGATCGGAGCAAGAGGAGCCGAGGGTGGAGCGAACCTTTTTAAATTCAGCTACTTCCACAAACCGGCAGTGCTTGCACAGAGCCCACAGTTCTACAAACAGATGATGGTCGGTGTGTTTGACAGAGTGTTTGAGACAGGACCGGTATTCCGTGCAGAGAAACACAACACCAAGCGTCATCTGAATGAATACACCAGTCTTGATTTTGAGATGGGATATATTGACAGCTTTGAAGAGATCATGGCAATGGAAACAGGATTTCTTCAGTATGCAGTTGAGCTTTTGAGGAAAGACTATGCTAAGGAACTTCAGATCCTCAAAATCCAGCTTCCAAAAGTCGACAAGATCCCGGCGGTACGTTTTGACAAGGCCAAAGAACTTGTCGCTGAGAAATATAACCGTAAGATCCGCAACCCATATGATCTGGAACCGGAGGAGGAAGCTCTGATCGGAAGATATTTCAAAGAAGAATACGATGCGGACTTTGTATTTGTAACTCACTATCCGTCCAAGAAACGTCCGTTCTATGCAATGGATGATCCAAACGATGAGAAATTTACGTTAAGCTTTGACCTTCTTTTCCACGGACTTGAGGTGACGACCGGAGGACAGAGAATCCATGACTACGACCAGCTTAAAGCCAAGATCGCAGCAAGAGGCATGGAAGAAGAAGGAATGGAACAGTATCTGGATACCTTCAAACATGGTATGCCGCCACATGGAGGACTTGGTATCGGACTGGAGCGTCTGACCATGCAGCTTCTTGGAGAAGAAAATGTCCGTGAAGCATGTCTGTTCCCGAGAGATCTGAACAGACTGGAGCCGTAACTGTGCAAAGGCAGTATTCCATAAGAGAAGGAGGAAAAGTCAGATGGCAAAAATTATAGATGACGAGACAATTGAAAATGTATGTATCCTCGCAAAGCTTTCTTTGACGGATGAAGCGAAGGAGAAGGCAAAACAGGATATGCAGAAAATGCTCGATTATGTAGAAAAACTGGACGAGTTGGATACAGATGGCGTGGAGCCGCTGTCTCATATTTTTGGTGATGAAAATGTATTTCGTGAGGATGTTGTGACAAACGGAGATAACAGGGAAGCAATGCTCATGAACGCACCGAAGGAAAAAGAAGGACAGTATCAGGTACCAAAGACCATTGGATAGAGGAGAATATATTATGGAACTGGAGACAATGACAGCCCTTGAGCTGGCCAGAAAGATCAGACAGCGTCAGGTAAAAGTCTCAGACGGTGTCAAAGAGGTTTTTGACCAGATTGAGAAAAAAGAAGGCAAAGTACACGCATATCTTGATATATATAAGAAAGATGCCCTTGCAAGAGCAAAAGAAGTAGAGAAGGGGATCATGGATGGCACTTATACAGGTCCACTTGCCGGAGTGCCGATCGCAGTCAAAGACAACATCTGCATCAAAGGCAAAAAGACAACCTGTGCATCAAAGATCCTGGAGAATTTTGTACCGCAGTATAATGCGGAGGTCATCGACCGTCTGGAAAAAGCCGGAATGATCATCATCGGTAAGACAAATATGGATGAATTCGCCATGGGAAGTACGACAGAAACTTCTGCCTATGGCGTAACAAGAAACCCGTGGAATCTGGAGCATGTACCTGGTGGTTCATCAGGTGGCTCCTGTGCCGCTGTGGCAGCAGGAGAGGCTTATCTGGCACTTGGTTCTGATACCGGCGGTTCTATCCGTCAGCCAAGCTCTTTCTGCGGTGTGACCGGAATCAAGCCGACCTATGGTACAGTTTCCCGTTATGGACTGGTTGCCTATGCTTCTTCCCTGGATCAGATCGGACCTGTGGGAAAGGATGTGGCAGACTGTGCCGCACTTCTGGAAGTGATCGCAGGACACGATCCGAAAGACAGCACGTCTCTGGATCGTAAGGATCTTGATTTCTCAAAGAGCATCGAGGAGAAAAAACTTCTCGGAATGAAGTTCGGTGTGCCGAAGGAATTCCTTGCAAAGGGGCTTGACCCGGAAGTCAAAGAGGCATTCATGGATACACTCAAAGTCCTCACCTCACAGGGAGCGATTGTAGAATTTTTCTCTGTGGAGACTATGGAATATATGATCCCAGCCTACTATATCATCGCCAGTGCGGAGGCAAGTTCCAACCTGGAACGTTTCGATGGTGTCAAATACGGCTACCGTGCAGCTGAGTATGAAGGACTTCACGATATGTACAAAAAGACCAGGACAGAAGGCTTCGGTGAGGAAGTCAAGCGTCGTATTATGCTTGGTTCGTTTGTACTGAGTTCCGGTTATTACGATGCCTATTATCTGAAGGCACTTCGTACAAAAGCTCTTATCAAACAGGAATTTGACCGTGCCTTTGACAAATATGATGTGATCCTTGCACCGGCAGCTCCTTATACTGCACCGAAAATTGGAGAAAGCCTCAAGGATCCGCTTGCCATGTATCTTGGCGATATCTATACCGTTGCCGTAAACCTCTGTGGTCTGCCTGGAATCACAGTTCCGTGCGGTCAGGACAAAGCCGGAATGCCGATTGGTGTCCAGATGATCGGAAACTGCTTCGGAGAGCACAAGATCCTCCGTGCAGCAGCTGCGTATGAAGCAGAAAGAGGGGTATTTCCAACTCCTCTGAAAGGAGGCAGAAAGGCATGAAACAGTATGAAACCGTCATCGGTCTTGAGGTTCACGTAGAACTTGCGACAAAAACAAAGATTTTCTGCGGCTGCTCGACAGAATTTGGTGGAGCACCGAATACACATACCTGCCCGGTCTGCACCGGAATGCCGGGTTCTCTTCCTGTACTGAACCGTCAGGTTGTTGAATTTGCACTCAAAGCCGGCATCGCGGCAAACTGTCAGATCAACCAGTACTGCAAATTTGACAGAAAGAACTATTTTTACCCGGATAACCCGCAGAACTACCAGATATCACAGCTTTATCTGCCAATCTGCCATGATGGCTGGGTAGAGATTGAAACTTCTGCCGGAAAGAAAAAAGTCCGCATTCACGAAATGCATATGGAAGAGGATGCCGGAAAGCTGATCCATGATGAGTGGGAGGACTGCTCTCTGGTAGACTATAACCGAAGTGGCGTTCCACTGATCGAGATCGTATCCGAGCCGGATATGAGAAGCTCGGAGGAAGTCATTGCCTATCTTGAGAAGCTTCGCTGTATGATGCAGTATCTTGGTGTATCTGACTGCAAGCTGCAGGAAGGTTCCATGCGTGCCGATGTCAACCTGTCCGTCCGTGAAGTCGGCAGTGAAACCTTCGGAACGAGAACAGAGATGAAGAACCTGAACTCCTTCAAGGCAATTGCAAGAGCGATTGAGGGAGAGAGAGAACGTCAGATCGAGCTGATCGAAGAGGGAAGAGCCGTTGTGCAGGAAACCCGCCGCTGGGATGACAACAAGGAATCCTCTCATGCAATGCGTTCCAAAGAGGATGCCAAGGATTATCGTTATTTCCCGGATCCGGATCTTCCGCCGATCCATATTTCAGATGCGTGGATCGATGAGATCCGCAGTTCACAGCCGGAACTTCGAGAAGAAAAACAGCTTCGTTATCAGCAGGAATTTGAGCTTCCGGCATACGATGCAGGAATCCTTACAGAATCCAGACATCTTTCCGAGCTGTTTGAGGAAGTGGCAAACCTCTGCGGCAGCCCGAAAAAAGCAGCAAACTGGTTTATGGGAGAAGTTCTCCGTCTGACCAAGGACAAAGGTCTTGATGTGGAGAAGGTTTCCTTTACACCAGAACATCTCTCAGATCTGATCCAGATGGTAGAGAAAAAAGAAGTCAGTGCACAGAATGCAAAAAAAGTCTTCGAAAAAGTCTTTGACGAGGACATTGAGCCGGTATCCTATATTGAGGAGCACGGTCTTAAGATTGTGGAGGATACAGGACTCCTCAATGATACACTGCAGAAGATCATGGACGAGAATCCCGGACCGCTTGAGGAACTTCTTGGCGGCAAAGAAAAAGTTTTCGGATTTTTTGTCGGAAAAATGATGAGAGAACTCAAAGGCAAGGCAAGCCCGGATGCAGTCCGTGAGGCAATTGTCAAAGAAGTAGAAAAGAGAAAAAATCAGTGATAATCTGATAGTACAGGAGATGTAATATTATGGTAACAGTAAATAGAAATTATCTGAAACTGCCAGGCAGTTATCTTTTTTCCACTATTGCAAAAAAAGTATCTGCGTATCAGGTCGCAAATCCGGATGTTGAGATCGTGCGTCTTGGAATCGGTGATGTCACACAGCCGCTTGCACCGGCAATCATCGAGGCACTTCACAAATCTGTAGATGAGATGGCAAATGCCGAGACTTTCCATGGCTATGCACCGGATCTCGGATATGAATTCCTGAGAAGTGCGATCGCAAAAAATGACTATGAGGCACGCGGATGCCAGATCAGTGCCGATGAGATCTTTGTTTCTGACGGAGCCAAAAGTGATTCTGGAAACATTCAGGAGATTTTTGGTACAGATAACAAAGTAGCAGTCTGCGACCCTGTTTATCCTGTATATGTAGATACAAATGTTATGGCAGGACGTACCGGCGATTACAACAAAAAGAACGAGAACTTTGACGGAGTGATCTATATGCCGTGTCTGGAAGATAACGGTTTTCTTCCGGAACTTCCGGTGGAAACTCCGGATATTATCTATCTCTGCTTCCCGAATAACCCAAGCGGTGCAGCGATCACGAAGGACAAGCTCCAGGAATGGGTAGACTATGCAAACAAGAATGGTGCTGTGATCATCTACGATGCCGCCTATGAGGCTTATATCACAGAGGAAAATATTCCGCACAGTATCTATGAGTGTGAGGGCGCACGTACCTGTGCGATTGAGCTTAGAAGCTTTTCCAAGAATGCAGGATTTACCGGCGTACGTCTTGGTTTTACAGTTGTTCCGAAAGATCTTGTCCGTGAAGATGTTGCCCTTCATGACCTCTGGGCACGACGCCACGGAACCAAGTTTAATGGTGCTCCATATATCGTACAGAGAGCAGGTGAGGCTGTTTATTCTCCGGAAGGAAAGGCACAGCTGAAAGAACAGGTTGCCTACTATATGAGAAATGCACATACCATCTATCATGGACTGAAAGAGGCAGGATATTCTGTATCCGGTGGTGTGAATGCTCCGTATATCTGGCTCAAAACACCGAATAACATGAGCTCCTGGGATTTCTTTGATCATCTTCTGGAGACAGCCCACATTGTCGGCACTCCGGGATCAGGATTTGGTGCACACGGAGAAGGATTTTTCCGATTGACGGCGTTTGGAACCTATGAGAATACGTTAGAGGCAATCCGCAGGATCAAAGCTTTATAATAAAAAAATGGCAGCAGGGTGTCGGGACGGCACCCTGTTTTTCCGTCTGTGAAGGTGAGATTGGCATTGTCAGGAGCAAAATAATAACGTATAATCAAGGGCAGAACAGACAGATGAGGAGTTTGATGAGATATGTATTATGAAACAACAAAAGAACTGCTTGATTTTATTAAAAAAAGCCCTACCGCATTCCATGCAGTAGAAGAGATGCAGAACAGACTGACAGAAAAAGGCTTCCAGGTGCTTTCCGAGAAGGAACACTGGAAACTGGTTCCGGGAGGAAACTATGTGGTCACACGGAATCATTCGGCACTGATCGCCTTTTCCATACCAGAGAAGGAATCCTGGAAATTCCACATCATTGCCAGCCACAGTGATTCACCGTCTTTCAAGATCAAAGAAAATCCAGAGATCGTAGTAGAGAAGAAGTATGTGAAGCTGAATGTGGAGAAATATGGCGGTATGCTGATGGCACCATGGTTTGACCGTCCGCTGTCCATCGCCGGTAGAGTGATCGTTCGAAGAGAAGGAAAATTAGAAGAAAGACTGGTCAACTTTGACCGTGATCTGGTGATGATCCCGAATCTTGCGATCCATATGAACCGTGAGGCAAACAGCGGAATCTCCTATAATGCACAGAAAGATATGCTTCCGTTATTCAGTATGGGCGGAAAGGATGTGTCTTTGCAGAAGCTTCTTGGAGAACAGCTTGGCGTAGATGGAAAAGACATCCTGAGCCATGACCTTTTCCTCTATGACCGCATGGAAGGCTCCATATGGGGTGCAGAACGCGAATTTGCCTCCTGTGGCAGACTGGATGACCTGCAGTGTGCATTTGCTTCCATGGAGGGCTTTGTGCGTGCAAAGAAGGCGGACTGCATCGCTGTTCACTGTGTTCTTGATAATGAAGAAGTTGGAAGCGGTACAAAGCAGGGTGCGGCATCTACCTTCTTAAAGGATACACTGCTTCGCATTCATAATGGTTTGGGCAGAACCTATGAAGAATATCTGATGACGCTTGCAGACAGCTTCATGATCTCGGCGGACAATGCACATGCCCTGCATCCGAACTATGCAGATATGACAGATCCGGTCAATCATCCGCTTTTGAATGAGGGAATCGTCATCAAATACAACGCAAATCAGAAATACTGTACAGACGCGGTTTCTGCGGCATTCTTCAAAGATCTCTGTGACAGGGCAGAAGTTCCGTATCAGACCTTTGTGAACCGTTCTGATATGGCGGGAGGATCTACACTTGGAAATATTTCCAATACACAGGTTCCGATGAACACGGTAGATATCGGTCTTCCACAGCTTTCCATGCATTCACCGTATGAGACTGCCGGAGTAAAGGATACCAGTTATTTCATAAAAGTGGCAGAGGAATTTTTTGCATAAATTTACATAAAGAGGAAAGAGCATGAATACGGAAAAGAAAGCAGTATTTTTTGATGCGGACGGCACCATCTGTGACATGGAAAAGGGTGTTCCGGACAGTGCACTGGAAGCGATCCGCAAACTGAGAGAAAACGGACATGAGGCATGGCTGTGCACCGGAAGAAGCAGGGCTTTTGTGCCGGGATATCTGGAGCAGATCCCGTTTACCGGCATGATCAGTGCCTGCGGAGCGACGATCGAGAAGGATGGTGTCCGGCTGTATAATAATGAGATGACGCCGGAAGTGGCGAAGCTTTCTGTTGAGGTCCTTCGTAAATATGGTCTGGTCCCGGTTATGGAGGGAGCAGATTTTATGTATTATGATAAGGACGAATATACGCTGGAGATCAACTGGTACCGTGATCTCATTACTGAGGCACTTGGAGCGAAATGGAGACCGATCCGAGGATATGAGGATACTATGCATATCAATAAGATCAGTGCCAAGATGACAGCGGGCTGCAATGACAGACAGGCATGTCTGGAACTGTCACAGTATTATGATGTGATCCGTCATGAAAACAATGATTTTGTAGGAACGACAATCGAGCTGGTTCCGAAGGGCTGTAATAAGGCTGTCGGAATTGCAGCGGTATGCCGGATTTTTGATATCCCATGGGAAAATACAGTAGTATTCGGGGACAGCAACAACGATCTGTCCATGTTTGAATATGCGGCAACAAAGGTGGCTATGGGCAATGCCTCAAAGAAGATCCGGGAACTGGCAGACTATGTGACCACAGATATGTTTCACTATGGAATCCGGAACGGACTCACAAAACTCGGCCTGATCTGAGAAAGGCAGGAGAAAGATATGAAATTTGGAAAAATAAGAATCGAGGACGGAAATTTTATCTTCGCAAAAAGAATGCTGATCAATTATCTTCCATGTAAAGATATCCTGTGGGCATATATGAGACGCGAAGGTGTCGAGGGTGGAATGCACAAGCAGTTCAGCACCAGCTCGCTGGTGATCATTACCAGACGCCGGAAGCGTTATGAATTTGAGATGACAGACAAAGAGATCAGAGACTGTATCCAGCTTCTTAAGGTCCTGAATCCGGAACTTGCGACAGGATTTCCCAAAGGAGCCAGGATTCCACTTAAAAGTCTTCCAAATACCCGCGATCTCGGTGCACTTATAGCAAGGGACGGAAGGCATATTCTTCCTCACAGGCTTCTGCGCAGCGGCTGTCTCTATCATATATCTCTCCAGGATGAGGATACCCTGCTTGACGAATATCATTTGTCAACTGTTGTTGATTTTCGTACCAGAATGGAAATTCTGCAAAAACCGGACAGTATTCTGGAGGGAGTAGAGTACCATGAGATTCCGATCGTGGACGAAGAGACCCTGGGAATCACAAGATCAAAAGGTCTTCTGGAGATGCTGCTTGGATTTGACCAGCCAATCGATGAATTTATGCAGAAACAGTACATTTCTTTTGTGCGGGATGATTTTTCCGTAAAAGAGTATGCGCGTTTTCTGGATGTCCTTCTGCATCAGGAAGATGGGGCCGTACTGTGGCACTGCAGCATGGGAAAAGACAGAGTGGGTGTCGGAACTGCACTTCTTCTCTGTGCACTGGGAATTTCGAGAGAAACGATCATGGAAGATTATCTTCGGACAAACCGTTATCTGGAGGAAGATTTACAGCATATGATCCGGCTTCTGGAGACCAAGATGATCGTGGACAATGAAACCATGGATAAGATCAAAGCTCTGTATCGTGTAAAAGAAGAATATCTGGAAGCCGTTTTTGAGACGATCGAGCAGGATTATGGAAGTGAGGAAGTGTTCATGAGAAAGGCTCTTTATCTGACTCCGAAGGCAATAGAGGCACTCCGCAGAAAATATCTTGTATAAAAATACAGAAAAATGGCGAAATGTATGCGTTAGTATACAAATACAGCAAAATTTGACGTTGACAAACGAATTAATATTGCTATAATGTAAAACATGCAGACAATTTTACAATGGAATTGTTTAAAAGATTAAAGTGGTGAAAGCAGGTGGGTTATGCAAAAGAGAATTTTGTCCCTGTTAGTAGATAACACCGCAGGTGTTTTGAGCCGTATTTCCGGACTTTTCAGCCGTCGCGGTTATAATATTGACAGCCTGACAGTTGGTGTGACTGCAGATGAGCGTTATTCCAGAATGACAGTTGTATGCAGTGGAGATTCCATGATTCTGGAACAGATCACCAAACAGCTTGCCAAGCTGGTAGATGTAAGAGATATCAAGGTTCTTGAGCCGGATAACAGTGTGAGTAGAGAACTGGTTCTTGTGAAGGTCGCAGCGAGACCGGAGCAGAGAGAGGGAATCATTTCCATCGCAAATATCTTCCGTGCCAACGTCATTGATGTCGGCAAGACTTCCCTGGTCATTGAAATGACAGGAAGCAAGAGTAAGTTAAGTGCTCTGATCGACCTTCTGGGAGAGTATGAGATACTGGAACTTGCAAGAACTGGTATTACCGGACTTTCCAGAGGTGCCAGTGATGTGAAATTCTTATAGGAGTTTTACATAATAACAGTGTTTGCTAAGGGTAACAGCCCTTAACGATAAATTATGAAAAAATTTACAAATAGCTTAGGAGGAAACAAAGATGGCAAACAGGATTTTTTACCAGGAAGACTGTAATTTAGGATTACTGGATGGTAAGACCATTGCGATTATCGGTTATGGCAGCCAGGGACATGCACATGCACTGAACTTAAAGGAATCAGGATGTAATGTCATTGTGGGTCTGTATGAGGGAAGCAAGTCCTGGAAGAAAGCCGAAGAGCAGGGCTTTAAAGTATATACAGCAGCAGAAGCAGCAAAACAGGCTGACATCATCATGATCCTGATCAATGATGAGAAACAGGCTAAACTTTACAAAGACGACATCGAGCCAAACCTTGAAGAAGGTAACATGCTGATGTTTGCTCATGGTTTCAACATTCATTTCGGATGCATCGTTCCACCAAAGAACGTAGATGTTACTATGATCGCACCAAAAGCACCGGGACATACAGTAAGAAGCGAATATCAGGCTGGAAAAGGAACTCCATGTCTGGTAGCTGTAGAGCAGGATTACACAGGCAAAGCTCTTGACAAAGCACTTGCTTATGGTCTTGCAATTGGCGGAGCAAGAGCTGGTCTTCTTGAGACAACATTCCGTACAGAGACAGAGACAGACCTCTTCGGAGAGCAGGCAGTTCTCTGTGGTGGAGTTGTTGCACTGATGCAGGCAGGTTTCGAAACTCTCTGCGAAGCTGGATATGACCCGAGAAATGCATACTTCGAATGCATCCATGAGATGAAACTGATCGTTGACCTGATCTATCAGTCAGGATTCGCAGGAATGAGATATTCCATCTCCAACACTGCTGAATATGGCGATTACATCACAGGACCGAAGATCGTTACAGCAGAAACAAAGAAAGCTATGAAACAGATTCTTACAGACATCCAGGATGGTACTTTTGCAAAAGAATTCCTGCTTGATATGTCTGACGCCGGAAAACAGGTTCACTTCAAAGCAATGAGAAAGCTTGCTTCCGAGCATCCGTCAGAAAAAGTTGGCGAGGAAATCCGTAAACTGTACAGCTGGAATGGCGAAGACAAACTTATCAACAACTAAATAAATCTGTTGTATTTTAGTGGGCGCACCCTTTTGGGTGCGTCTTTTTTTGCCGAAATAAGAGGAACGAATCTGATTGACTTTCAAGGTATCGCAGAGTATGATAAGACCATCTTACACAAGGCAGACCTCTCTGCCGGGACTCTTCTTCTAAAGAGTTTCTTCAAAAATCCATTTTTGGTTTAAATTCATGAATTTTGACAGACTGAAAATTTTATATAAAAAAGAAAGGCAGATCTATGAAAACAGCAGAAAGGGCAGGGCGTCTTTTTCTAACCCTGTTTGGAATTGCAGGCCTGCTGTTTTTGATTCTTTCAAGGACAGGAATTTCCACAGATGTGGTCCTGTCGGGCTCTATGGAACCGGGGATCAGGACAGGAGGTCTGGTGTTTACAGATACCAGAAGGCGAGAACCGCAAACAGGAGATATTATCACTTACCGCCTGCGTGATGTACGGATAACACATCGTGTCGTGAGAAGAGAAGGAACAGTTCTGATCACAAAAGGAGATGCAAACGAAGGCGAAGATCCGCTGCCGGTAGAGGCAGAGCAGGTGCTGGGAACAGTGATATTTAGCATACCGTTTGTCGGATATCTGGTGACTTTTATGAAGCAGAGAACAATTCTGGCCATACTGACAGTAATGATCGGTCAGGAAATTTTTTTCTTTATCCAAAATGAACTGACAGAAAGGAGAATTCAATATGAAAGAAGACAAGAAGAGAAATCTTAAAAAAGCAGGACTTGCGGCGGGCATTTTATGCCTGGCATCCGTTGGCGGAATATCCGCGTATCTGACGGATTTTGATAAGGCGGATAATCAGTTTACAGTGGGAAAAGTTTCTATCGATCTGGAAGAACCGGGATTTGATCAGGAAGAGCAGACGAAGATTGAACCTGGTAAAGAAGTAAAAAAAGATCCTCAGATCAAAAACACAGGAGTAAATGATGCATTCGTGTATCTGGAAGTGGCCGTTCCAATGGCAGATGTGGAGACCGCAGCGGAAGATGGCACAAGACTGGATCTGAAAAATCAGGAGCTGTTTTCTTTTCAGGCTTCGTCGTCCTGGACGAAATTAAGTTCCAGAAAGGCTGGAGAGGATCAGATTTATGTCTATGCATATAATCAGATTCTGAAACCGGAACAGACAACAGATGCTTTGTTCGATTCCGTGAAATTTATCAACCTCATTGAGGGACAGTTGGATGAACAGAAACTGAACATACCGATCAGAGCATATGCGATCCAGACTTCTTATACCGGAGGTGATTCGGGAAGTGTGACCGATCAGGCCAAAGCAGCTTATGAAAAATATGTAAATCAGAACAAAGATAAAGAAGGTGGTGTCACACCATAAAATGACAAAAAAGAAAGCAGGTAAAGGGCATGAAAAACAGGAAGAGACTGGCAATGGCAGGAGCAGTATTACTGGGATTTGTTTTGGGGATTGGAGGTACAAATGCGTATCTGACCTCACATGACCAGATGGTAAATACAATTGGGATCGGTAAGAATACCACGACAATCGAGGAAGATTTCCCTATACCGTCACCAATTCCGGAAGACGAAAATTCTGATATTCCAAAAGAGGTAAGGATTGTAAACGGGCAGGGAGAAGCCGCTCTTGTCGACTGTTATATAAGAGTTTCTGTTGGTTATTCCAATTCGGATATAGGAAGGGCGGCAGTACTGAAACAGCTAGACAGGACGAATTGGCTGGAGGCAGAGGATGGATTTTATTATTATAAAAAAATCCTCAGAGAAGGCGAAAAGACGACACCACTTTTTTCCGGGATCTTTATAGATGCATCAAAACTGGAAAAGACCTATCTGGATCAGATCGACACCTTTGAAGTACAGATTTATGAAGAATCGGTGCAGGCAGCCGGATTCGGAGATTACAAAAGTGCATGGGAATATTACCGTACATAAAGGAGAGAGAAGCGATGAGAAAAAGAATAAAGACAACAGCAGGAATTCTCTTTCTGGGTCTTCTGTGTGTGTCAGGGACATATGGGTATTTCTCGGATACTTTACAGGTCGTGAATCACATTTCGGTGGGAGATATTAAGATCAGTATGGAAGAATATGAAAAAAAAGGGACAAAGGAAGTTCCTTACAGCAACACCGGCGAGATCCTTCCGGGTGCCGTGATATCCAAAATTCCCAGAATCACAAATCATGCACTTCCATGCTGGGTGCGTGCCAGGATCCTGTATACAAATTCGGTGAAGGAACTGGAAGGTCTGAATGACACAAACCTTTCAGGTTTTCCTGCCAAATGGATCCGACGTGGTGAATACTACTATTATACAAGTATTCTGAAGAAGAGAGAATCTGTCGACCTGTTTCAGAGTGTACACATTCCAGCTTCCTGGGAAAAGGAGCATGAGCTTCAGAAGCTGGGAATGGTCATTCAGGCAGAGGCAATTCAGGCAGCAAATTTCACACCGGATTTTGCGGCAATGTCACCCTGGGGAAATCAGCTGATCCGGCAGTGTATTCACGAAGAAAACGGAACAATGACCTGTAAGAAACCGCAGACAAAGCTGACGGTAGAATTTAATGGAAAAGCACATAAACTATTGGCTGTACCGGGAGATTTTTTTACAAATCTCGGAACTGCAATGCCAGGAGATGTTCTTACAGATACGATCACCCTGTCGAATACTACGGATGATCCGGCAGAGCTTCTGTTTCGCACCAGCGTGAAGGGCAGAAGCGAAGAGATGAGAGCTATGCTTAAGGATGTGAAGCTTACGGTAGCAATGGGAAATGAGATCCTGTACAGAGGAAATCTGGAATCAGCAGGACTTGAAAAAAACAGATCACTTGGAAGGTTTGCATCCGGGCAAACCGGAAATATGAAATTTCGTCTGGAGATTCCCACGGAGTGGGATAACCGAATGGCACAGAAATCAGCAGACGTTACCTGGATCTTCACGGTCAATGAGAAGGTAAAGGAAGTCGTCCCTGACACAGAAGAAACTTCCGGAAAAAAAGAATACTCCGGCAGAACAACAGTAGCAAAAGATGTCGAAGATCGGAAAAAAGCTCATGTTAAAACCGGTGATTTATCAAGTCCAGGTTTTCTTTTCGCACTTCTTATAGCTTCCGGTGGTCTGCTGCTCATGGTCAAAACATGGAAAGGAGGCAGGCGAACATGAAAAAAAGGGTGATTTCCGGCGTTTTTGCTGTGCTGCTCGCAGTTTCTGCCGTGACAGGAATCTCTGCCGCTTCAGATATGGAACTTTCAGGAGAGCCGCAGGAAACATTTCAGGATGAGACAGAAGAGGAAGAAATTCCAATAGAAGCACAGGAACCGGAATTTTCAGAAGGTGACAGCGGTGAATTTGAAGAATCACCGGAGACAGACTTTGAACAGGATTCTGCTGAGGAGTATTTTGAGGTAATAACCAGTGCTGATCAGGGTGTGATCGTGTTTGAAGCGGATCTTCTTAATCTGGAGAAAAACAGTAAAACAGATCTGAGTGAAGAAGAATTGCAGCAGTTACAGGAGCAGGAGCATACTTTTCAGGCAGGAGAAATCGTAGGATTTTATATTCAGCCTTTTGACGGGTATGAATGCAGAGAAGTAATGGCAGAAAGTGAAGGAGAAAATATTTCTGTAACTCTGGGAGAAAATCAGGAATATGAGTTTTTTATGCCCCAGGGACAGGTTCTTCTGCGGGCTGAATTTGAAAAGGATCATGAGGAAACAGCAGAAGAAGCAGATGTTTTTACAGATGGCAAAGAGACAGAAGATGTCGCTGCAGCCGCAAGAACCGTAGCTGTAAAGGCAGTGGCGGAAAACTACAAAATGCGGGCGGAATATGCATTTGCATATGCGTTTCGCAAAGGAGTGACAAAGCTGACGGAAGTGCGCGGAGCTTCTGCGAATCTTCCATCTAAACTGGATGCACAGTTTGGCTGGTCCCAAAAAGGAATGACGAATTATAAAAATACATTTTCTGCATGCAGCATTCAGAATGCAGATCAGAAGGGTAAAATTTCTGTAAAATATACAAATGTAGGAGAATATAAAGGAAAGATCGTGGATCTTCGGATCACTGTACCGGAATGGGGAGCGGTGAGCTATTCTCATATAGGCGTGGATGATACAGTAATTTCTCCCTGTGTCTTATTTTATAATGACAGAATTGCTTTTTCAACGGTTTCTGCAGGAAGTGTACGCTTTAAATTTGAGTTCTTTGATCATGCAACAGGAAGTCAGATTTATCCGAAGGGACATGTGACAATGATGGATCTCGACGGTGGACAGGGCTTTCGTGTATATGATGGCTGGGGTGTGGATGCCATGTATATCCGAAGTGGATATAAGCATCTGCAGGCTACGACAGGAACTACAAGTAATGGTGGCGCATACACAGAAGTGCGTGCACCGGAAGGGGTGGCAACAGAGATTGATGATGTCAAAGGATGGTGCCATGTGGATTTTAACAAATCTTTCACCTTAAACTGGCTTGCAGGAGAGGCTGGACTGAATGGTGTTAATCCTTATACTGCATTTTTTATGTCAGGAGCACAGACAGTCGGAACGTATGAGCCAAATGAAAAACCGGAGAAAAAAGTCGGCAATACGAATGCCGCTTACAGTGATATGACACGTCATGAATCAGAATCAGATACAGCGGAGGAAAAACCCTATCATATTCCAAAGAACAGAGAATTTGATTATGTGATAGCACAGACAGTCCTTCCGGGAGATTATAAAAAATTTGAGCTTACAGATAAACTGGATTCCTGTCTGGAATACAGGAGTGCTTCTGTAAAGACCGCACTCGGAAATGATGTTACACAGCGGTTTACGGTCAGCAATGCACAGAATACAGTAAAATTTACAGCTGCGGACAGTTTCCTTAAGTCAGATGCGATGTGCAACAATGTGACATATTATTTCAGGATTCATGTCAAGGTGAAGGCTGACAGAGTAGTTGCCGGTCATGGACATTATAAAGACGGAATGTATTATCATATTTCAAATCAGGCTGAGAGGCGGCTGGAATCTTCCAGGATGACAGATGTCCAAAAAACGAATGTATCGTGGGTGAGAGGCAGCATCGAAAGAAACTGCAGTATTCAAAAGACAGACGCAGCCGATGCAAACATAATCCTGTCAGATGCGGTGTTTGAAGTGTATGAATGGAACGAACAGAAGAAGAATTATACATCTGCAGGACAGAAGTTTTCATATTCGAAGAAAACAAAAACATATAGCAAAAAACTGCAGTATACCGGACAGAACAAAGGTAAGTTCAGACTTGTTGAGACACAGGCACCTGCAGGATATATAGGTGGATGGAAAAAAGATATTTCCATTTTGGATATGGAACAGGATTTTACACTAAAAGCAGAGAATACACTTGCCCGACTTCCATATGGTGAGATTACAGTGACAAAGAAGATTCTGGAAAAGGATATTATCTGGGCACATGGAAATCCGGTTTTTCGTTTTATAATAACCGGAAAAGATCAGAGAGGGATGGAACATAGTTATGAAAATTATGTAGAATTTGAGAAGGGAAATTATAATAAACAAGATGACTATGCGATTCTGAGCTGTACGATTTCCAGGATTCCACTTGGCAGATATACGATCAGTGAAAAAGAGACATTGCGCTATAGATTCCAGGATGTTACTACCGATACCTCAAATGTGCAGATTACAGGAAAAGACGGAATTGCAGTCCTGGACGGAGAAAACAAAACGGCGAAGCTTACCTTTACCAATATAAAAACGCGTTATGACGGATACAGCCATACAGATATAGTAAGAAACATAATACCAGTGAAAAAAACAGAATAAAAAACTGTAAAGAAAGAGCATTCTGAAAACGAGTGCTCTTTTATTGTGTAAAAAACATTTTGTAAAATCTGGAATTCAGGAGTATTCCAAAACTTAAAAGTTATAATTTCAAAGTAGTGTTTTCAAAATCAGCAGTCACATATAACGGAAAAGCACAGAAACCGGCTGTAACAGTCTACGCAGGAAACAAAAAGATTTCCGGCAAATATTATACAGTATCCTATAAAAACAATACGGCTGTAGGAACTGCAATGATTACCATTCAGGGCAAGGGTAATTATAAAAAGTATTCCGGCAAAACAACTTTCCGCATTAATTTACAGAAAACAACCCTTTCTTCAGCCAAGAGTTCTCGAAAAGGACAACTTCAGGTAACGTGGAAAAAAACGGCGGGCAATACAGGATATCAGATCCAGTATGCGACAAATGCGAAATTTTCCGGTGCCAAAACCAAAAATACAAAAGCAACACGCTATACCTTCAAAGGACTTAAGAGTAAAAGAAAATACTATGTGAGAGTCCGGACCTACAAAAAGGTAGGCAGTAATTACTGGTACTCCAAATGGAGCAATGTCAGAAATGTCAAAATAAAATAAGCTGATTAAGGAGTGCTAAAAGACTTTCTGAAAATTTCTATGACATTAGCAGAAATATTTGAGTAAATGTATAATAAAAATATTGAATTAGGTTTCAAAAAAGGTAATAAAGGTAATAAAAAATCCCGGAGTCTGATGACTCCGGGATTTTTGCTTCTGCAATATCAAATCGGGGCAACAGGATTTGAACCTGCGACCTCACGGCAGACATTAAAATCATAGAAGTATTGATTTTAATGGGGTTTTAGGAAATGAATTTACAATAGTAATCAAAAAAGTAATCAAAGATCGAAGAAAGGAGACTCTTCTACACTTGCCAGATAGTAGAAGGTTATAACAGGATAAAATAAATGAAAAAATGCTATTACACAATACAGACATAGGCTCATAGATTATCAGTGGAAGAATGCTGATGGTTTATGAGCCTTTTTTTACTTTTTATTTTGGATCAGACAGTCCCGGAATGGATGGATCAGCAAACCCGGCAGCAGGAATGATGATCCGGTATATGTCTTTACGAATGACTTTGTATTTTGCCCTAAAATCGGTTCTATGCCAATAGATGGAGAATTTTTAGCCAGAAAAGTATAGAAACGCTTCTAGGAGAGAATATAAGGTGTAGAGGGGGATTAGTTGCACTTCTTGGAATCTACTTGATCTTGATTTTAAATTGTCTGGCTTTCGGCTTACAGGAGAGCATCAGTACTTCGTAGAGACCGTTCTCGGTGAGAAACCAGTATTCTGTATTGATCTGGAGTACACCGTCTTTATTGTAGGCGGGGTTGAAGATCTTTATTTTTTCTTTCACATCTACATTTTTTAAGAACACATCCATTTTATAACTTCCATCTGGACGCTTACTATAATCAATCCACTCCGCGACATCTCTAGCCAGGAATAATGGATTTTCTGGTGTTCCGAATACTCTGACGGTTTTATCAAGAAATTCTTCTTCACGGAGAAGTGAAAGAGCGGTGGAGGTAGTTGAGTTGGCAGATTGAATTTCTTCTGTTACCTGCTCCGGTGTGATTGTTGCTGCGATTTTACTTGTGTTACTTGTCATTGTTTTTAGCTTTCTCAAGTTTGCTGCCGAGGATGAGAGAGTAAAGACCGGATTCGTTGATAATGGTTATAGATCTCATCTGACCTGCGTACTCGATTTGGGTACGCAGCTTATCTTCTTCGCTAACGTGTTTTGGAACTGCATTTTTAGGATTTGCATATCCCAATGCTTCTGCAACATCCTTACCCACAAACCACGGTTCTCCATCAATAGTAAGAGTACGAAGATTTCCGAACTCAGGATGAAGAGAAGAGTTAAAGGTACGGATCTGAGGTGGAAGAGTAGGTGTAGGTGCTGGTAGAATATAGATTGACAGATTTACGCTTAAGGAATAGGATGAAATCAAATAAAACGCACAGGGGATGATAAAACTGTTTTGTGTAGTACAGGAACTTCCAGTAAAAAAACAGAATAAGAGAGGTTATCCTAAAAGACTTGAGGTATATCCTGAAACAAAGATGATATTGGATAGAGTAGAGACTACTTGGTGGAGGTATCGTTTCAGCGAAGAATGCTTTGAACGCTCAGTGAAAAAAGCATACAAGGTTACAGTGCATAAAAGTTATCGGGAAGGTGGGAAAATCAAGAAGATACAGGCAGTTATTGGAACGTTTAACTATTATGACTTGGCAGAAGGATGTATAGATCCTGACAAAATAGCTGTGGGAATACAAAGAGCAGCAAAAAAGCTCAAGGTTTCTGACGAGAGCATTGCAGTGTTGTTTGTCGAAAAACTTCAGGTGTTTGAAGAGGCAATACAAAAGAGCTTTCAGCAGACAGAAGAATATAAGACGCATAAACAGCATGAACAGATCATTGCAGAATATGAGAAGAACAAAAAGACATTTTACGAGAAATTTGAAATGAAAGAAAGTACAGATATATATGCTCAGTGCTACGATGTTTTTGGTGAACTGAAGAATCCGAAAGAATTGGAGCATATACAGAATATGTATGAAGGAAGAAAACGAAGAGAGCAGAGTAAACTTGAAGAACGTGATCGAAAAAGAGAAGAGCGGCAAGCTGAGAAGGGGAAAAACAGTAGCTACAAAGAGCCAAGAAAAACTAAGAGAGGCAGAGCAAAAACTAGCGGATCGAAAATAATTTCATTTGCGGACTATCGAAAATAAGAATATTTCGTTCTACATATTTACAATTATGCACAAGAAGCGTATAATTCGGTATAACGAAATTGTGAAATGTGTGTGAAATGTGTGTGAAATCGAATGCCAAAAACTGAATATGGATAATGCCGGGAAACCGGGAGAAGAATCTACAGGATGATAAGTAAGTGATTGGCAGGAGATTGTAATAAGAAACAGAGAGAACAAGATAATAGAATGCGTCACTTTCCTAGAAAGTATGGGGAGTGGTGCTTTTTATTAAATAAAAACTACGGGGGTAGGATGATGAAAAAGAAAATTGCTATATTGGCAGTAGCTTTGAGTTGTGCTTTAAGTATCAATGTTCCTGCTGCAACAGAAAAAGACATTGATGATATGACACTGGAAGAACTGAAGGTTGAGTATTTGAAATTACAGCTTGAGTATGAGAAATTGAAGGCTACTGTGGAAGATGGGTCGGAAGATACTTCTACTAATGAAGAGAATACAGCAGAAGTAGAAGATGAAAGTAAAGACAAGACCGTTCAGATGAACGAAGAAGAATTTAAGACGGATATTGTGAATTCGTATAATGCAAGAGGTGTTATCGCGGACAAATATACAGTTGCTGAATTAAATACAATGACATCAGAAGAAACTGTTTCATATGATGAAGAATGTGCGGAATCAGAACGTGATTTTTATGAGAAGTATAAAAACGCAGTGTTTACAGATCTGAATATACAATATTTATGTAATCAGTATATTAATGGATTGAACAAACAATATAATGCAAAGAAAATTTGGGATGATACACAGGATATTAATAAGTTTCTCAATAAATTTAACTCAGGGTATTATAATCGAGCATATGTGATAGTTGAATTGTCCGATTATTATAGCTTGCCATTTGGTGATGTTGAGGGTATGCGTGTAGATACCGCGGCAATGGATTCTTTAAATGAAGCAGAAACAAGAAATAAAGCAGTAGATCAGATGACAGTTCAGAAAACACAGCAGTTATTAAATGATATTGGCTTTTATTGCGGTAAAGCAGATGGCATTTCTGGGAAACGTACTGTAAAATCCATTAAACGATTTCAACAAATGTACGGCTATGAACCGGAAGATGGAATGATTGATGAAGAATTGATTAGTCAGTTGGAAACTGAATTGAGTAAAAAGTAACACAAAAATCATTTTACGGAGGATAAAAGCGTATGAGCAAATTGGCAAAGAGATTATCTGTTTACGCTATGTCAGGAATGCTTATCTTTAGTGCTGTTCCGGGGAATGTACAGGCACATTCAGGAAGAACCGATGCAAGCGGAGGACACCATGATAATAAGAATGTAAGTGGTCTGGGATCATATCATTATCATTGTGGTGGTTATCCAGCACATCTGCATAGTGGCGGTGTATGTCCTTATAGTACATCTTCGTCTTCTAGTGCTGAAACTGTTAATGTTTCATCAGGGAGTGTTGTAGGATTTTCTTTTAAAGACGGTGGGGCTACTTCATCAGCTGCAAGTACAGCGGCGGCAGCATCTTCTAATACGGTACAGCTGAGTTCTGGCAGCAGTGTAGCAATATCTAAAGATCTGATAAAGATTGTGCAGGATGTTCTGAACCAGAAAGGCTATGATTGCGGCACACCAGATGGAATCGCAGGTAACAAGACCAAAGCAGCGTTGCAGAAATTTATCTCAGAGAACACTTCTGATGATACAGACAACAAGATCGTAAAAATGGTTGCTGAAGGTTTAGGGATAAAATAGAAGTGGGAGAGAAAAGCCCCAAATATTAAGTGGAGAATAAAAGGATGAAGAAGAACAAGATAAAATGGATTGGCAGTATAATTTTTTTGCTTTTAATGATGTTTACTGTGACAAAAAAAGTGTCAGCAGAAACGTTATTTAAAGGTGCTGAAATAGTAAAAAGTGGGTCAATAGTTGTTGATTCAGGGGAGGAAAAAGGGCTTCTAAGAATTAACAATTATGATGGAAATAGTGTTTATTTAGCTTATTGCGAAGTATCACTTTATTATTCGTATTATAATGAGTATTGTAAAAAACCGATAAAATTATCAGCACGAACAATAAGCGGATATGATGATTCAGCAGATATAATATCATATTCTTTGGGGAAAAATGAGGCGGGATATATTTTCTTCGGTGATGAGTATTATGATTCTAATAAACTAGAAATAGTTGTTGATAATGCGGATTATTCAAAAATATATAAAATAAAATACCGGATAGAAAAATATAATGGAATTTCGACAAATTTAGTTATTCCTTCAACTTATAAGATGAAAATAGGGGATGTAAAACAATTAAATTTTAAGTCTAGATCTCCGTATAAAAGTTTTCCATATGTTGAATGGAAGTCAAGTAATCCTAAAGTTGCTACGATAGATAGTACATGTTATATCGTAGCAAAAAATAAAGGTAAAACTGTACTAACGGGCACATTAGAGAATGGTAGAAAAATTAGATGTACAGTGATGGTATCGACACCAGCCCCGTATATTAATTATTATGCATATACTTTAAATAAAGGGCAAACAGGTAATTTGAAGATTATGTATAATAATAAAAAAGTAAAATGGTCAAGTTCAAATAAAAAGATAGCAACAGTTTCATCTAGCGGTAAAATAAAGGCGATTGCTGTGGGAAAATGTGTAATAACAGCAAAAGTTGGATCTAAGAAGTACACTTGTAAAGTAAGTGTGGTATATCAAAATCCTAATTTTGGAGCTGCATTAACAAAGTATGACACCAGAGAAAATTGTTTTATTGTAAAAGTTAGAAACTGGGGAAATAAACCGGTATATATTAGTCCGTCTAATGCTAAAGCAATTGATGTAGATTATAAAAGCTATGACAGAACTTTAAGACTGTCAGGTGGAAAAACAATTAAAATTAATCCTAAAAAACTTGTAACGTTAAGGTTTTATGTAAATGGTAGAGTAACGTGGTATGATTATACAGATTTTACTATTTTTTATAGGTTTATATATGATGGAAAACAATATGAAGGTCATACTTGGAGTAGTGACAGTGTTTATAAAAAAGGCTCAAAGTGGTATAAGACATATTGGACAACATATGAAGAAAAATATGAAGATTGGAGTTGGACATATTAATGTAACGTATCTTCAGTAACATCGTATCAACCCCACAACAAACCACACCACCGGGCAGCTGCGATAAGCTCTCAAGAGAGCCAGAATCACGATTATGCTAGTAATCACAACAATTTTAGCACTATGAAATCGGTTACACACACCATTACAGAATACCTTCCCAGATCACCAATATCACTAGAGAATACCCCAATAATTGCGATAAGCGGAACGATAGGAGTAATCGGACAGTTTCACAGGTTTCACATCTGCTGCCATGTTGAAACTAACATACCAATACAGTAGGAAATAAGAAACACTTTACTCGGCTCGATTAACAGTACGATAACCGATCAGTGATATAGTGACTGGGAAAATGCAGAATCTGCAAGAACCCCTGATGAATCCTAGTAGAAATGCAAGAAAAAAACTTGCAATTTATCTCATATGGAATTAGGAAAAAACAGAAACGTGATTTTTTTGGATCAAAAAAGTTGACGAAAATCTCTTGTAACTTCAGGGACAATCGTCAACTTTTTATTTGGGAAAAAGTGCTAATTTTTGAAGATGGAAAATCCTGCTGCTAAACGATCAGATTATCAATAGAATTATCTTATGTCTTAATAATCAATTTCCTCAAACAGTTCATCGAAGGTTATCTTAATGTTAGGAAAATGCAGCAGTTTCAGCTCATCTTTATTCTTTTCTGTGATAGTCTTCCACAGATAATATTTCGGAATATCGTTTTCATAGTCCAATTCATAGATTTCTACAGACTTTTTTCGCCAGTCAACGATCCAGTATTCCTCAATTTCCTGCTGGCAGTATAATTCCATCTTTTCTGTACGATCATAATTTTCAGTAGATGGAGATAAGACTTCCATAACGAAACGCGGAGCATCCGTAAAAGTATTGCCCCTTCTGGACTTTGTACGGCAGTTTATAGACGCATCAGGAATCACGATCTTATTGTTTCCTTCAGAATCTTTAAAACGATACTGGACATTATCTGAATATACATAACAAGTGCTGTTTTTTAGCTGGTGTCGGATAGCTGCTACAAAATTTACAATAACAGAGGAATGTTCAGGTGTAGCACCTGCCATATCTGTAATCTTCAAATTCCAATCCATATTATACACTCCTTTCAAGAGTTAAGTCGTTCAATGTTGTTACCAGTATTATATCTGATTAAGCCAGAACAATCAACAAATTAACTTGCAGTCTCAAGCAGCAGTTCCTTTTTATATTTGTAGAAAGTCTTTCGTGAAATACCAGTTTGTGTGATGGTTTCCGCATCATTCAGTGATCCGCCGAAAGTTTTGTTGTGCTTCAGGATAATTTCTTTTGCAGTGACGGATTTCTTGGTAGTCAGTTTGCTTCCATGGACTTGTCCAATCTGTTTACCGGATAATCTGGCGGTCTGGATTCCTTCCTTAGTCCGTTGGCGGAGATCCTGAACTTCCTTTTCGGACTGTTCGAATGCAAGTCTGATCTGTTCTTTGGCGAGAGACAGGAGATATTTGTTGATTCCTTCCAGAATACAGTCAATGTTTGTTCCGGTTGTAGGAATTCCACCGTGAAGAGCTGATTTATAGGTATCTGTATTGATATGTGGTTCCTTCAGGAAGATCAGGTTGATTCCCTTGCCAAAAAGCTCATTGTACATGAAAAAACCTTCTTCAGCGTTACGGGACATTCTGCTGACGGAATCGAAGATAATGGTATCACCTGTATGAACTTTCCTTATGAGTTTGTCAAATTCTTTCCTTCCTTGGAATTTTGTTCCGGTATAGATTTCTTCTACAATCTCAGCTTGTGGATATTCTGCAAGGATATTGCGAATCTGACGCTGAAGATTCTGTTGAGGTGTACTGATCCTGACGTAACCGAAGTATTTGTTCATCTGTATAGTCCTTTCTTCTGTGGTAAATCTAAGGCTCCTTTAAAATTACACTTAAAAAAACTGATCTGACGTACCATCGGAGCATAACTTTTACTACTTTTTGGTGATACGTCAGATTTACTACTACATATTCAGGAAGACTGACCGGAATTTATTCCAGCCTCTTCGGTATACCCTACTACAGGATTCCCCGGGGAGAGCTTCCTTTTCAGTTTCGTGTATGATCCGCATGGCAACGTTCTTGGAAAAACAAAAGTCCTTCATAAGTCGGTACAAAGACTTTCTCCATAGATCACAGGTTTCGTAGGGTTCCTGATCCCATTTTGCATCATAGTACTTTTTCATTAAAATAATCCTTTCTCTGCCGCTGGTAAATCCTGCTGCCTTGGGCTGATCCGCAGCAGCAGGACGGAAGCAGTTATAATTTCTTCAGTGGAATCGGAAGATTCTTGAGGACGAATTCATAGGATGTTCTTCTCTGTATACTGATAATGGCGGTATCTTTGTCTTCGTTCAGTTCAATATGAAGAATATAATTCCACGGCTGACCGTTTAATGGTTCGTTATTTTCTGCCTCTTTAAATGCAAGTGCAGTAATAAGATCATCAACGAAGGTATTCATGCGAGATTCCCTTCCCCACGGTACATTATCCGAAAACTGGTTGATTTCGTTCCATGTTTCGATATCCATAACGACGGAATCAAATTTTTCCAGATCACTGACCAGTGTACATACCTTTTGCGTTTTTTTAGTTTCTTTGTTATATCTCATCCAAGACATTTATTATTCCTCCCGTTTCATTCAAAAGTCTGTTTGCTGTTGCTTTTAAGTTTTCCAAGGTCTGAAGTGCTTCAGCATCCTTCTTTGTTTCCTGATTTGCAAGTTTTGCCAGATCAAGACTGTATGTATACAGGTAAGCATGGTATTCAATCGGTGTAATCTGACAGGAATCGGACAACCCTCTTAAATATCCAATGATTAACCCAAAAGCAATGACCGGATCTATCTTCTGATCCTTCACATCAGAGATCTGCTTCGCTGCAAAATCTGCAATGCTTTTTGTGATGTTCATGTGTATGATCCTCCTATGTATTATGTATTTATAAACCTTGTCAGGATTTATAGCCTAATAACCGAACAGTAACCAGTGAGCTACCATTCCGATCGGGACTGCTGCCATAAACAAACCGAAGAGAAGACACTGAAGACAGTATTTGATCTTGTTCTTGAGGTATTTCTTCAGGTTGTGTTTATACAGTTTCTTCCAGTCCTCATAGGTCATAAATGTTTCAATTTCCTGATTCTTCATGGTTGTGATCCTCCTTGAATAAGTTACCGTTTATCATGTTCAGGCAGGCATGAAAGCCCTGCTCAAATGACCATGCTTCAACAAGACTGATCGGTGACATGATCTTATCGTCAATCTGTGAAGTCTTCTTGTGTGTGGCGGTAACGAAATAATCGACAGTTGCATCAATACTGCTTCTGATCTCTTCAGGATAGTCACCAGTGTTATAAGTATCGAAGATAGCAGCTAAAACAGTGTTATTCATCTGTAAAGTCCTCCTTGTGATCTTAAATTTGGTGTGATTCTAAGGGATGAAATTTCGTCCCTAGAATCACAGTGAAGAAAAACTAATGACAAATGCCCGTCATGCCGATAGCACAGCAAGAGTGATTATAATGTGAGCATCAGTTTTAAATACTGATATGCAAGTTTACGGGCTTCGAAGTCGATTCTTTCAAGATACTCTTGTACCTGTTGAGAACCACATTCAAGATACATAAGCTTGTCCTCAAGTGATAAGCTATGCATAGCTTTCTCAATCACCGGATTAACAAGGCTTTTGAAGGCATCTCTCAGCATTGCTATGAATTCCTGTTTTGTTGGGATCTGATCCGCCGCCATGTAGATTGGCTCGATATAGGTTGTATACTCTGTAAAAGAGATATAGTGTTCTGTGAAGTTGCTGATCTTGATAAACTCTGAATACATCATAGTGTATATCCTCCTTATATTTTGACTACCTGACCGCCAGTGTGACGGTCAACGCTCACAGCTTAAAGCCCTGTTTATAGTGGCTGTGACCACTTTATCCCTCTTGAAATGTTACATTCCGGTAACATCCTGAGTTCACAAGCCCATTGTAAAATTTTTCAGCTTCTTCTTTATCTGTAAAGCATCTGGCATAACTGGCATTGGAAGCATTAAAGAAAACTCTGTATAACATTGTTTAGTCCTTTCTCCGGTTAACCGCCACCGGAAGGATAAGAGATTTATTTAATGTAAAGTCTTCTATACTGACTGATCCGCTGATACTCTGCAAGGCTACCGAGATCTTCTTCAAGACGCTTGCTATCGAGTGTTCTTCTTTCGCAGGTGGAAAGTTTAATTGTGAAGTCATTACCAGTCTCTGTGAGTTTTTCATTTGCATCCATGTAACCGATGATCTCACGTTCAACTGCTTTTAATTCTTCTTCAAGCTGTTCTTTCATTGCTTTAAGTCCTCTGTAATCTGCTATAACTTTTTCTAACTCATTCATTGTTCTACACATATGTCTTTCCTCCTTGGGATTTCTTCTTTGGTAGCAACCCTTGAATCATCTTCGTGTCTATTGACTTGTCTAATTACGAAGTCTCACAGGTATATGGTTTCAAGTTTGTGAACATCTTTCGGATGTCCGGTTGCTTGTGTGTTGCTGCAACTCTTCAACAACAAAGTATTGTGTCCTCTCGCTCGTTGATTCTTCCGCTTAACAACTTCTTGGTTGAGGGGTAAAGTTCTGATTGGTTCAGACTGTTCATTTTCTTCAAGTAGTATGAACACTGTGCTTTCTTGCCCTGTTGTTCCTGCTTTCTTCAACTGTTTTGCCGGATCATGTTTATTCTGCATTCACTCTATCTGATACATCTGTCAGCATAACTACCATGTTACTTGTGAACCGCCCTATCGCTTCATCCGGTCTTTCCTGCTTGCTTTGTTGCTGTTGTTTTGTTGTTGAGATTAGTATATATTAGTACCAATATAAAATCAAGACGGAATACTGCACAAAAATATAATGGTACTAATATGCATATATGTATAATAGTACCAATACACCGTGTGATATGCATTGACAAATGAAAGATCAGTGATAAGATAGAGATATACCATCTATATAGAAGGAGAGGTGAAGTAATGCCAGTATCGGAAGCCCAGAAAAGAGCCAGCAAAAAATATTTTGATAATAACTACAAACAGGTAAAATTGTCGATGCCGATAAAGGAAGCGGAAATATTAGAAGAATATTGCAAAGAGCATGAATGTAGTAAAGCAGGATTTATTCGAGAAGCAATACAAGAGAAGATACAGAGAGAGTTGAACAAATAGAAAACTTGAATCTTATAATAAGATGTGATATAATACAAACAAAGAGAACAACCGCCCACAAGGGGTTGACCTCGTTATAGTAGATAACATAGAAATGCCACCCTGTACTCGGTCAAAGTTTTGGGGTGGTTTTTCTATGCTTTAAATCGTCAGTGACAAATCATATAAATGAATGTCAGCAGTGATAATATGAACATTCCGAAAGCCATGAGATCCTTGAAATCGAAATGATTATTCATAAAGCACCACCCCCATTCTATGTAGAATCGAGGTCAGCCACCCTGTAACACGGTTGTTCTATAAAGAAGTTTAGCACATTTTGGAGTAAGAAGCAAGATAAAACATATTAGTACCATTATACAAAATATACAAATTTTTCTTAATAATATTGTGGAAGGCGTGGATTGACAATATATTAGTACCAATATATAATTGAGGCATCAAATGAAAGAGAGAGGTGCTTCAATATGGCAACAAAGATAAATGTATATGATATGGTAACTACAAGGATTATCGCAGAACTTGAGGACGGTATTATCCCATGGGAGAAACCGTGGACAGGTGTTAGATCAGGAGCTTACAACAGAGTGAGCAAGAAACCATACAGTTTATTAAACCAGATGCTTCTGAAGCACACCGGAGAGTATGCAACCTATAAACAGTGGCAGGATTTAGGCGGTCAGGTCAAGAAAGGTGAGAAGTCAGAGATCGTAGTCTTCTGGAAGATCTTCGAAGCAGAAGAAACCAACAAAGATACAGGCGAGAAAGAAACCAAGAAAATACCGTTATTGAGATATTACAATGTGTTCCACATCTCACAGGTTGAAGGAGTAAAACCTTTAACACAAGATCAGCTTAACAATGAAGTAGAACCAATAAAAGAAGCTGAGAAAATCATAACAGATTATGTCACCAGAGAGCATATCAATTTCACAGAATGTGCAAGTAATGAAGCGTATTACAGCCCGTCACAGGATAAAGTGGTTGTACCGCTGAAAGAACAGTACAAAGTAATAAATGAGTATTACAGCACGACATTTCACGAACTGACACATAGTACCGGACATAAGAACAGGCTTGACAGACTTCAGACCGGATCAGTTGCAGCGTTTGGCGGCGAGGAATACAGCAAAGAAGAACTTGTAGCTGAAATCGGAAGTGCATCCTTGATGAATCTGTTAGGAATCGAAACAATAAAGACCTTCAGGAACTCAACAGCATATATCCAAAACTGGTTACAGGTGTTAAGGAATGATAATAAATTCATCGTATCAGCCAGCAGTAAAGCAGAAAAAGCAGTCAACTACATACTTGCAGCAGAATAACAGGGGAGCGGTAGAAATACCGCTTCTTTTTGCGTCTGGCGTTATATCCGGTTTGGTTTGTGTAGCTGCTGCCTTGCTTCTGTTGTCTGGATCAGATCGTATACAACCGTATATAACCGGATCAGTTGCAGTAGATCAGATTCTATCCGTAGTTACTAGAAATAAAAATATAGTAACTATATTTACTGGTTGTAGTTACCAAAAATAAAAATATAGTAACTACAATCGTACAGATCACAACAGAAAGAAGAAAGACACCAGAGTATATCAGCAGAATGGGGATATAAGGTATAGAAATATCACCATGATATAAGTTAACACAGACTTACTATAGAAGAAAATATATTATTTAATCTGAGATCATAAGAGATACAGGATCACAGGAAAGATCACAAACCAGTGATAATAAAAAGGTCAGATCAGACAGAAACATAGAAGAAGCAAGGATTTTACAGGTGTATCTGCTAAACGATCAGGACAGCCAGAACACCAGAAGCAGATCAGGGGAGAGCCATCGGAACCGGACAAAGTGAGCCGAATTTACTACCCTAGATTAGTGGACTATATCACGCTCACACGCTCAGGAAGCCATCGTAGGAGGGTCAGTGGAGAATGTGTCCATGAAGGGGGTCAAATCGAAATTAGACCGTATACGACGATATAGGTCTATTAAAAAAATATTTTACAGGAAATACCAGAAGAATTGGAGTATATGAGCAGATCAGAAGCAAAAAAGTAAAGGAGCATAAGTCTTTTTGATGCATAAGAGATACTATGGATGATGCGAAGAGTTGTGATATCGGATATAAGAACAACATTATGTAGTAGAATAGCAGTATTTACATCATAATACAGGAGAGGGGAGCAGATGCAGAATCATATCTTTACCGGAATCATCAGCAGGAAGAACAACAAAATGCAGTTCAGGGACAGGATCGGAACGACAGACGCATAAGAACCAGAAGCACAAGAAGCAGATCGGAGGGGGAGGGGCAGCAGGTAGACGGGGGGTACTTATAACTGAGAAGAGGCTTGATATTTCCTGTATTCTCTGGATGTGTTACATTTTTATACTGACCAGAATTTTGAATCCGATAACGATAAAGAATTGTGAATACTGAGAAAATTATAGATGTATGTGAGATAAAATTGTCTTAATTAAATACTAATATACGGACTTCGTCCTCTCTCTTTCCTTCGGAAAGAAATGAAATATGGGAATATGACCGTTTTAAAAACCAATAAAATAAAAGGAATTTTTATCATATTTTCCAAATTTGTCCAAATCAAATACCTAATGTAATCAAATAATATATTATTAGGTTTTTGATGTTGACAATTTTGGAAAGCGAGGTATAATTCGCATTATAACATATACGATTTTGTTATCTCAGGGAGCGTAAGCGGACGGAGATAGAGAGCAGCTCGTCTGCGTATAACGGTTATTAAATATGATAAAACAGGAAGGAAGTTAGGACGATGTTAGAATTGAATCAGGAGTATACCTATAAAAAAATTTGTGAAGTGCTCGGATGGAAAGAGTCTTCAGGTAATCAGAAGAAAAAACAGATCAAAGAGGTAGAAGATTCCTATGAATTTTATCACCCGGAGAATAAGAAGACACACAAGCCCAAGAAGAGCTATATCTTCACGAAGCAGTTGAAAGAGCCAAAACTTCAGGACAAACGTGTAAACAATGGAGCTGTGAAAAAGATTCCGGACGCAACGTTCGAATATTTGTTTAAGTGTATTCTTGTTTCGGGTATTCGAAAAAATGGGTATCATCAGCGAGGAAAGATGAATGAGATATATGTACCGAGTTATTTGATTTATAAAGAATTCGGATTTGATATATATAAAATTTTTAAGGATATGACACATGTTTTTGAAGAATATGTTTGTATAAAGGCGAAAAAAATTTTTCAGGATCTTTGTATTAATACTGTAAGAAGTCAAACTATTACACGTATTTGTAAAACGTTAGGATACCCGGCAAACAGTTTACCGAAAGGAATACTTAGGCAGGAAAGCAAGTCTTGTGAACATACTGTTCCTGATAATGATTTGCTAATAGAATATGAGATTTATATGGGATGGTTCCTTGATTCCTATAAGTTAAGATCCGAGCGTGAAGCAGTAAGAAGTGGCAAGTATTTTGAAATTATCGAGGGAATTGAACATGAATTTGAAGTACACATGAAAAAATATGGGGTTAGAAAGCTGAATAAAATTACGGTTGAATCCATTGAGTTTGAACAGGATTTTAAATCAGATCGAAAACAGAAAGAGATACTTCAGGAAGCGTTTCGGAGAGTAATATTGAATACAATCTTAGATGGCATTCAAAGAAGATGCAATTCTGAAAAACATTACAAAGTAGAGTTGAGTTTGGAAGAAAAGGCGATACTGATTCATTATTTTGAGAAAATGTATGTTATAGCAAAATGTGAAGATAAAAAAATTCTTGAACGTACTGAAGAATTAAAAAATCAGATAAATCAACAAATTGAGGAAAGAAACAGAAATGAGATAGAAACAGTTTGGGGTATAGAAGGTGATTGATCCTGCCGGGCGGGGGTAGTTACAACTTTGTACGGAGTACCCATATAATAAGAAGGAAACCGAATCAAAAAACGACAGAAAAAATTTTGAGATTGAGAATGTGAGAGTGTTTCTTCTTATTATATAGGATAAAACCAACTGCATCAGATATACAGGAGTTCTTCGTGCTTAACTTTGTGCTCCAAGCGTCAAAAGATTAAGTCAATTCTACTAGAAAGAGAGATTGCACACGTTTTCTGACCTTCTGATATAAGAGAGAAAAACATGTGCAAATTGAAAATTTTGAAGAGCCTGCAAGAGTTTTTGATGAGGGACGCTACAGGCTGTGGAGGATAAATGTCTGACAGATCCCGGATCAGACTTCCGGGAGAGGTACAGCTAGATACTGCCGGGAGCAGGATCTGTGATGAAAATAAAGTTCACAAAAAGTTTACATTTGATAATTGGTGTATACGGTAGGTTTATTTTAAGCCAGAGAAGTAAAATTTGAATCGAATATTTAATCTGGAAAGGATATTGGTGAAAAATTTTTAAGCGATTCTAGGGGCATATATGAGGTTTGTAAATAGATTGAAATGTTTGATAATAATGTAAATTGAGTGTATGACAATATGTATTGTCAATCAATTGACAAATAATAATGCTTGTGATATGATAATTGAACCTCAATAATGAAAGAACAAAATGTTCGAAAATAATGTAAAGGAAGAAGACATATGAATAATTTTAATGAAGAAATGCTGAATGAAACGGATGAAGAGTTTGATCTGGAAGAAGATCTGTGGCAGGAGCCGGAATTATGGGACGAGGAAGAGTGGATTCCAGAGTATGACGAGGAAGAAGAGTTAGAAGATTCAGGAATACTAGAAGAAGAGGAATTGGCAGAAGCAGAAGAGATGGAGATTGTGAAATTGCTTCAGAATGCTATGGACTGTCAGGAAAAATTGCTTGCCAGTATGCAGAAGAAAATTTTTGAACTTAATAGCACACAGGAAGTTGAAATGAGAGAGGACTACATAGAAATAGAAGATGGCACGGTGCATAAGATGGTGTCAGCGTTTTTACCAGACAGTAAAAATCGGGACTACGGCTGGTGGGTTCCGATGGTATCTGAAGAAATAGAGAAGAAAAGTAAAAAAGTCAAAGTGCGGAAACTGCCTAGATTTTGGGAATATATACATAAAGTTCCGTATTCAAGAAATGGAAGGTTTAGAGATGCTGAAGATGTGAGAAAAGAAAGACAAAAATTAAAAGCAAGTATAGATTATAATTTGAAGTGTCCGATGAATGCATTGGTGGACGTACTGGATTCCATATCAGAACATGGACAGTCAGATGAGATCGGTTGTGGATGAGACAGCATGGCAACAGGCATCTGCTGCTTCTGGTATGCTGATGGGAAATCTTAAAAATAACATTCAATCAGCTGCGGAAGCTGCAAAGACAACAATTGATCTTGATGTGAATGTGAATACAGAAAAAATCAGCTCTGATATAAGAAGTGCGATTCAGAATGCAGGAAACGGAGCCGGGGAAGCTATGAACCTTGACCTGAAGATGAATGAGGAACAGCTTGTATCAAATCTTCGTGCTGCAATCAGTCAGGTTGCAACGGGTGATGAGCCTGTCAGAGTTGATATTCAGATCAACAGAGAATCCCTGAAATCAGATCTGAGTGCAGCACTGACAGAGATAGATCTTCCGGTGAAGTTCAAGATTGATGCTTCGGAGCTGGAAAAACAGATCCGGTCGGCACTGGACAAGATCAAGGATGTGAAGATGGATCTTCATGTTAATACCGATGCATTGAAACAATCTGTTGGGCAATCTGTGACAGAATCGGTCGATCAGGCAGAAATGCAGGGTGCGAATATCCATATGCCGAATGTTGATACTTCGAATATGCTACAGTTTCAACAGCTTATGGGAAATATCAATGCAGCAGGAAAACAGGGCAAAAGCGTTTTTGAATCTCTTGGAAGCACCTTTAAACAGGCATTTTCTGTATATAGTGGTGCTTATCTTTTACAGAATGGGATCAACAAGGTCATTCAGTCCGGGAAGAAAGCAATCTCAACGGTAAAAGAATTTAATGATATTAAAACAGACCTTGCTATGGCAACCGGAGCAAATAAGACATATATCAATGATCTGATGCAGGATTATAATGTGTTGGGTAAGGAGCTTGGAGCAATCACCTCAGATGTGGCATTATCCGCTGATACATGGTTACGTCAGGGTCGTTCCATGTCGGAAACAAGCCAGCTGATAAAAGACAGTATGGTTCTGAGTAAAGATGCACAGATGGATTCTGAACAGGCGGCAGAAGTCCTGACTGCTACATTGAACGGTTTTCAGATGAATGCAGATCAGGCAAGCCATATTAATGATGTCCTGAACAGTATTGATCTGAAATCTGCTTCTGATGCAGGTGGAATCGGTCAGGCACTGACAAAAGTTGCATCGCAGGCGAATAATGCAGGTGTTTCTCTGGAAAAAACTGCTGCAATGATCGCAACGATTAAGGATGTTACACAGGACAGTGATGACAGTATTGGTACTGGTCTGAAGAGTATTTTTTCCAGAATGAACCAGATCAAAGCAGGAAAATTTGTGGATTCTGAAACAGGGGAATCTTTAAATGATGTAGAGAAAGTCCTGAAAAAAGTAGGAATCTCTATGCGAGATGTGAATGGTCAGTTTAAGCAATCGGAACCTGTCATTGATGAAGTGGCTCAGAAATGGGCTACGTTTGATGGGAATACCAAGAAAGCAGTAGCAACTGCGATGGCAGGAACGTATCAGTATAATAAGCTGATTGCTATGTTTGACAACTGGAATAAAGTCCAGATGCTTACAGAAACAGCACAGAATTCGGATGGAACCGCACAGCAGAAGTTTGAGGACAATTACCTGACTTCTCTGGAAGCAAAGACCAATGCCCTGAAAGCAAGCCTTGAAAATGTGGCTACAGGCTTGGTATCTGACGATATGTATGCAGGATTTTTGGATGGGGCAAAAGCAGTTGCAGACTTTACTGCACAGACGGATCTTCTGAAAGCATCCCTTGCAGGACTTGCAGCAGCAGGTGGAGTGTTTGCATTTCAGCAGCTGATTGCCATGTTTAAAGAACTGTCAAATTTTGGAAGTGCCTTGAATATCAGCAAAATAGCAAATATGTCGACAGATTCCTTTGCACAGTTATTAGGATTGACACAGAATCTTTCAAATGCACAGACAAAGCTGGTATTATCCAGTACAAACTTATCAAATGCTCAGAGGATCGCGATCTTGATGAATCAGGGAATGTCAGAAACACAGGCAGCTGCTGCAATCGCATCTATGGGACTTGCTACAGCAGAAGGAACTGCAACCGCAGCAACATTTTCCTTAACTGGTGCATTATCCGGTTTGTGGGCAACGCTTATGGCAAATCCGCTGATCCTTGTTGCGGCTGGTGTATCGGCAGCAGTTATGGCAATTTCAAGTTACAGTAATTCCGTGAAGGAAGCAATGTCTTCAGCAAGAGATGCAGGAAATTCATGGTCAGAAGAAAATGCTTCATTGGAAGAAAATATCAGCAGGATTCAGGAGTTAAGGGCAGCACTTGAATCTGGTACACTGACGGAACAGGAAGCTGCGGATGCCAAGAGTGAATTGTTATCTATTCAGGAATCTTTAGCAGAATCCTATGGAGATCAGGTAAAAGGAATTGACCTGATGAATGGTTCGCTGACAGAACAGATATCTCTTCTTGAACAGATTTCTCAGAAGAATGCAGAGAATTTTCTGAATGAAAATAAAAAGAGCATTGACAAAGCTGCACAAGAGATGGAGAAAAACCGACATACGTATCTGGGAAAATTTTATGATGATGGTTCGGATGAATCCAATGCAGTTAAGCAGACAGTGAAGGATCTACAGGATAAATACGGGGAAGATGTCTTCCAGATGGACGAATATGCAGACGGATTTACCGTGGATATTCAGTTTAATGCAGATGCAGCGGAGGCAGAAGAAGCCCTGAATGAGTTTATGACCGAAATATCGGACATTGAAAAGAAATACGGAGAATCTGATACGCTGGATCTTATGTCTGATAATGCGTATTCTGGTCTGAAATCTGCAAAAGATGTACTGGGAGAATATCAGGACTTATACGACCAGGCACAGAAAGCTGAGATGATTTCAGATGATGCCTTATACAGTGCAGATGGAAAAGAACAGACTGCTGCAAAGTGGTTATCCGATTATGCAAAGGCAGTAAAAGAATACAACGATGCAGTTGCAGATGGGGATGACCTGAAGATCACAGAAGCAGCAGACAACTTTAACACGCTGGATTCTTCCATGAAGACCCTGAGCAAAGAAAGCGGCATGTCTGAATATGCGGATCAGATACAGGAAGTCCGGGATCAGCTGAATGATACAGCGATTGCAAACAGCAAGTTTACAAAAGCGGTAAAAGGTAACGATTCCAGCACATTTGGGAAGAAGGTTGCAGAGAGTGCGAAAGCCCTGAAGGATCTGAACCTGAGTGATACAGATTTCAAGTATGCTTTTGAGACAGAAGGAGTGCAGGAGGGAGAAGATGCCGTTAATTCTCTGATAGATGCAGCTCTGGAATGTGGCGTGATCTCCGATACATCCAGCGAACAGGTGAGCAATCTTGTGAGTATGCTTGCAGAGTTGGGAATCGTATCTTCCACTTCAGTCAGTGCAGCCACAGAAGCGGTATCTGGTCTGGAAAAGCAGCTGGAAGATACGAAAACAACCCTGAGTGGAATTAATGCAGCTACTTCTTTATTGGATTCACAGAGTACGGGAAAATCCATCACCATAGATGATTTTAATTCTGATGATCTTGCAGATTATACTTCTGCTCTGGAATATAATAATGGAGCTTTACAGTTAAATGCTGAGAAAGTCCGGGCACTTCAGAAAGCAAAAGCAGAAGAAGCCATTCAGACAAACGACAACCTGAAGCTGGAAAAACAGAACGAGTATATGCAGAATATCGCAGAGATCGAACAGCTTCAGGAGAAACTGAGAGGATTATCAGATGCAAAGAGTGAGAATGCAGAAAAGATCCAGTCCAATATTGATGCACTTCTGGCTGAGAATGACGGGATCGTAAACCAGTGTAACCAGCTGGATCTGCTGTCCGCATCTTTAAGGGAAGCAACCGGAGCATATCAGGCGTGGCTGGACAAGCAGAACGCTTCAGAATCCGGGGATATGTTCGATGATGCTATGGGAGCCTTGCAGCACATAGAAGATACGGTACAGGTTACAGATTCCGAATATTATGGACGAACCGGAAGAGAAGATTATAAGGCAGCAGTAGATTTTATCGTGCCGGACAATATCGACCATGAAGATGAAGCAGCCGTTTCTTCTTATATTGATTCGATCGAGCATTACTTCAACCATGATTCTGATGGAAACAGAACCGGGCTTGATGTGGCAGAATTCTGTGCGAAAGCTACGAAAGCAGGTCTTATGGAACTGGATGAAGCAAGCGGAGAATACAAGGTTGCAGGTCAGCGTACCATGCAGGATTTTGCAGATGGTCTGAACCTGTCACTGCCGTTTGTACAGGCTATGTTTGGTGAAATGGAAGAATTCAATGCTCATTTTGACTGGTCAGATGAGGCAGTCAAGACGCTTGGCGACCTTGGAATGGCAGCAGGAGAAGCAAAAGGCAGGATTGAAGAATTAGCTGGTGACAAGGATCTGGATATTCAGATAGATGTTTCTGATATAGAAAGTACAGAAGATAAAGTTGCAACACTGGATAATACTATACAGAAGATGCAGGATTACAAAGGTACGGTAGAGGTGGATTCCTCACAGGTGGATGATGCAAATACCGTGATTCAGTACTGTGTCACCCAGAAACAGATGTTAGAAGCACCAGCAGTCATGTCTGTGGACACTTCACAGGTAGAGGGTGATCTGGGAAATGCGTTATCCTTATTGCAGCAGTTTCAACAGGCACAGAATAATGTGGAACTTCAGACAGCAGTTGGGGCAGATACTTCGGAAGCACAGGGCAAAGTGGACAGTCTTGTCAGTGAGATTCAGGGATTAAGCCCGGAAATACAGGCACAGCTGAATATTGAAACGACTTCCGCAGATACGATCGAGGCATCTTTACAGGCACTGACACCAGAGATCATGGTAAAGGCAGGTGTGGATTCTGCCGTAGTGGATGCGTGGGCTGCGGAAGAAAAGAAATCAGATGGTACAGTGAAGTGGAAGAATGATACCGGAACGGTAGATGCATGGGCTGCACAGATGCATACATCCAACGGAACGGTAAGCTGGACTAATGATGTAAGCCAAGTTAAGACAACGTTCACAGCCACAGGAACCGTAAACTGGACAAACACAACACCACCAACAGGAGGCAAGCATGGCGTAAATGGTACGGCTCATGCAGCAGGAACTGCACATTATAACCATTTGGTCGGTCATGCTTATGCAGATGGTAACTGGGGAACGAAAACAGGAGGAACTACTCTGGTTGGAGAACTGGGAAGAGAGATTGTGGTTGATCCGGGTTCCGGTACATGGCATACCGTAGGAGATAACGGGGCAGAGTTTGTAGATATCCCGGCAGGTAGCATTGTATTTAATCACTTACAGTCAGAAGCATTATTAGAACGTGGTTTTGTAAATGGAAGAGGAACTGCAAGAGCAAATGGTACTGCTATGGTCAGAGGTGGGATTTCAAAGAAACAGGCAAATATTGCATCTCATAAGACAACCTATGCAGGCTCACATTCTTCAGGAAACACCAGCAGTGGAAACACCAGCAGTAGAAATTCCGGTGGTGGAAATTCTGGCGGTGGATCTTCCTCAAAATGGGAAGATCCATGGAAGAATGTCAAAGATTGGTTTGAACGGGTCGTGCAGAAACTTCAAAGCCTGATTGATGTGAACAAGGCAAAAGCAGACAATGCAGATGCTATTTCAACAAAGGATAAATACACAAGAAATGCAATCGCAGAGACAGAACGTCTTATTAGCAATTATGGAAATGCCCGTAAGATGTACGTGAAGAAGTCCAACGCTTATGCAAAGAAAATTGGTCTGTCGGCAAAACTAAAGAAAAAGGTACAGGATGGAACTGTGGGACTGGAATCCCTGAGTGAAACAGATAAATCAAAAGTCGAAGCCTACCAGAAATGGTATGATAAGATCGTAGAATGTGACAAGGCAATTCAAGACCTGAAATCACAGGAAAAAGACTTGTATCAGCAGAAACTAGATAATGTAACAACTAAATACGATGCTTTACGAAGTGTATATGAAAATCAGAATAATACACTTAGTAGTAGAAATGAACTTGCCGCTGAGACTGGACATTCTCAGGGGATTGGGTCTGCTTATTACAAAGATATTATTACTCAGAGAAACAATCAGAATGCTCAGACAAGTTTAATCAATAAAGAAATTTCGGATTATCAGAAGCAGCTGAACCAGATTAAAAAGAAATATGGAGTAAATTCCACTTTCTACAAAGAATCTCTTGCAGGTTTAGAGGATCTGAGAACAGCTCTGAATGATAGCAAAAAAGCTACCGCCGAATTGACTAACCAGCTTGATGAGCTTGCTGCAAACGCAGCTCAGTATAAGACTGACAAGTATACTCGGGCAGCTGAGAAACAATCTGCATATAGGGATTATAAAGATGCAAACCGTTATTATGATGCTAAGACAGGTGATTTTTCTAAAGGGATCACTGAGGCTGATTATAAAAATGCCATTGTTACTAACAATCGCACGATAAAAGCATTACAGGATCAAAAGAATATAGCACAGCAGAAAATGCTTACACTGAACAAAGATTCAGACAAATATCAGGAATATGCCGATCAATTATCCGAATTAGACAAAAAGATTTTTGAGACTGCAAATGGTAATGCAGAGTTAAAGAAATCTATCGTTGATCTACGGTTTGAACAGTTTGACGAAGCACAAGACAAACTGGATGATCTGATTGAGGATTATGGAAATCTCCGGGATATGATGGATTCTGATACGTTTTATAACGATGATGGATCATTTACAGATACCGGGCTTGCAAATATCTCTCTCATCAATAAGGAAATGGATGCGTATAAACAGAAGATTTCTGACTGTACCGCCGAACTTGATTTACTTGAAAAATTAAAGAAAAACGGTATGGTTACAGCCGATGAGTACAAAGAACGATCAGAAAATGCCTTAAACCAGATACAACAGGCATCCAAGTCTTTATATTCCAGCCAGCAGAATCTGCTTGATATGTATGAGAATAAGATCACCAAAGAAAATGATCTGCTTCAGGAGAATATTGATAAACGCAAGAAAGCTCTTGATAATAAGAAGGATTACTATGAGTACGATAAGACTATAAAGGATAAATCCAAAGACATCAATGCTCTTAAGGCACAGATTGCTGCTCTTGAAGGAACCAGTAATGCTGTTGCAAAAGCAAAACTGGCTAAACTCAAAGCTGACCTGAAGGACAAAGAAGAGGATCTGGCTGATACCAAATACGAGCATCAGTTGGATATGGAGTCCAAAGGTTACGATGATCTGTCTGAAAAGGCAGATGATGCATTGGATAATACTCTTAAAGCTCTTAAATCCAATACAGAACTTCAAAAAACTGTTATCACTGATATGCTTTCCGAGGTAAAACAGTCTTATAAAGATACATTTGCAGAAATTAGTAAGATTATTGAGGATACAGGATATAAGACATCCGAGTTATTCAAGAATAATCTAAATGCAGAAACGGTTAAGAATAGCACAAACGAAACGGTTACTGAAACGAATAAACATCTGGGAGAATACACCAAAGTTGATACTTCTGGCATTTCAAATGATAAGGATGTAAATAATATTGTTAATAATGCGGTCAAAGATTCACAGAATGCTTCCAATGCTGCAAATGACATTGGTTATGATTCTAATGGTAAGACTTATAGTGCTAAACTCTCAATCTCATTGAGTCCAAAAAGTGCAACGATATATGTTGCCGGGAAGAAACAGACCGTAAATGTAACATATAAAAATGCTCCTTTAAATCTAAAAGATTTTACTTTAACTGTTAAAGATAGCTCAATCGTTACAGCACAAAAAGTTAACAACACCAGTTTTACTGTTACTGCTAAAAAATCTGGAAAGACCACAATTACAGTATATCCGAAGTTATCTTCTGCTGCTACTGCAACATTCAGCGTTACTGTTCGACAAAAGAATTACGATAAATATGCAAAGACCGTAGATAACGCATTGAATAAATCCGGCTATAAGTTTACTGATGCAGAACGTCAGTCTATTAAGGACAGTTTGATTTTAGGAAAATCTGATAAAGAATTAAGTAACACCAAGGATTTTAATAATAAAATTCAAGATACGATCAAGAAAAATCAGCTGGATAAATGGTATAAATCTTTAAAGAATAAAACATTTAAAAAATCTGATTATGCAAAGAATCATGAACTTATACAGCATTTCAAGAAGAAAGGCAAGGATATATCTGGTGCTAAATTAGTAGACGCAGCTAAGATTCTGGGGTTAAAATATCCGAAATCATATAGTAAATGGACAGGCAAACAGAAAACCGCTCTGCTTAAAAAACTACAGGGATATGGATTCTCTAAAGGTGGAATCGTTCGTAATCTTATCCCAGCAGATTTAGGTACAATGCTAGGAAATGCGATCATCAGAAATGGTGACACCGGATTTATTGGTGCAAGACCCGGGGAAACAGTTCTTACGGAAGAATTTACGAAACTACTAAAACCTTCTGTCGTTTCTATGAATGAGTTCACTGAAATGATGCGTGGTAATAATGGAACAAAACTGAATGGTATTCCTTCAGTTCAAAACCAGAATATTACCTTCAGTCCGGAAATTAATCTGAACGTAGAAAGCATTGATAGTGAGCTTGATGTAAAGAATCTTGCAAAACAGCTTGGTGATGTTATGTTTGATGATTTTTCAAAGAAAATGACAAAGAATTTGAGAAAAGATATGAGTAAACTAACTGGAAGAAATAGATAAAAAGAATACAGGGATAATCACAAGGGCATCTGGGAACGGATGCTCTTGTTTTAATGAAAACTAGAGATACAAGGAGGAAAATTTTATGACCGAAAAAAGAATGAAGAAAACGACAAGAAGAGAAGAATACAGAAAAAAATTCAATGAGCAGATGAATAAATTCAATTACATCCTTCAGGATGGAGAGAAAATCGTTCAGTGTAAAGCACCATACCCGAATTACTGGTTCATTTCGAATAAAGGATATCTGTTCTCTGCGTATTCTGACAAGATCAGAATACTGAAACCGAACCACAGATACACAGGAGCAAAGAACAAAGCTGGGATTCGTCCCGGGCAGGACTGGTATTATGAGTATATAGTTGAAGGGGAAAAGTATAATAGGCATGTCAGCATGTACAGAGTAATAAGCGATCATTTCCTGAAAAATGAATTTGATTCTGCGAATAATGAGATACACCATATCAGGAAAAAGGCACTCTATAAACCAAACGAAGGAAACGTATGTAACAGGGTGGAGAATCTGCAACTGCTGCCCCGGGAGATCCACAAAGAACTAACCTATTATGCGAACAAAACCAGTGCGGAACATGATAGAGAACTTGAGAAAAAAATCCGGGAAGCAGACTGTTCGTCATATCAGCTTACACAGGAACAGTTTGAAGCACTGATTAAATGGAATCTACAGAATTGTGCTGCGATGGGAATGATACCAGTGGTTTATATGACTTCAATAACAGATGATGTGTCAGAGATTGAAGCGGAAGCACATCCATTGAAGATAGAGAAATGATGTAAATACTGTTGCCGCCAGCGAAAAAAGAACCAGAACTTCAGGCAGCAGGATAATACCTAAAGAAATAAAATAATCCCAAATGGGACGAAATTTCGTCCTCTTAATTTTTAGATTGAAATGTATAAAAGATACAGAAGGGATGCTCTGGTTCAGGGTGTCTCTTCTGAAAATGGAATAACAGGAATAAGTGAAGAAAAATGATGAGAGATTTAAAAACGTAGTCCGGGGGACAAATATTAAAGATTTATCGTCAGAGGATATGTTGAAATTAGCACTGGATCTGAATATAATAGATATGGCAAGTGTTGAAGAAAAACTGGAAATGAAGCAAAGAAAGAGAATTCTTAGTCAACATCCATATGCTATATGGCAAGGAAAAAATGGCTACTGGTATACATATTTTCTTCCTGATGGCGAAAAAAAAAGGAAACTCATAAAAAAAACAACACAGGAATCTTTGGAAGATATGCTGATAAAGCTGTACTGTGGTACGGAAGAAAAGAAGCGTGTAACATTTGAAGAAATGTATCACAAATGGAGAGAGACACAGGACAAGCTGGTGTCAGGCAACACAGTCTATAAATATGATACAGATTATCAGAGATACTTTGCAGGTCAGGAGTTTTCAGACATTGAAATCGAACGGATCACAGAGGAAACAGTAAAAGTTTTTATCTGTAAGACAGTAAAAGAAAAAGAACTGTGCAAAAAAGCGTGTAAAACATTGTTTGGATATGTCAGGAATGTAATAAAAAGTGCCTTAATCAATAAGATTATCAAGGAAAATCCTACAGAATATCTTGAAGCAAAGCAGTTTTACAAGTATTGTACGGAAAAAAAGAAAACGGTTGAACAGAGAGTTGTTTCGGATGTGGACATGAAGAAGTTATATGCACGTTTTCAGAAAGATTATGAGTGCAAACCGAACTATATTCCAACGTATGCAGTAGAACTGGCAACATTGACAGGGATGAGAGTGGGAGAGCTTTCTGCTCTAAAATGGACAGACATTCACGAAACATACATTCTTATTAGCAAGTCAGAAAAGTATGACAGGCAGGAAAAGAAATACTATATAGATACGACAAAAAATAAGGAAGAAAGGAAGTTTCCTGTTTCTGATGAGATCAGAGATTTGCTGGATCGTGTAAAAAGAGCAGAAGTCAGAAGTGGTTACATCTGTGAATGGGTATTTGCGAATGAAAAAGGCAGAATTCATGCACCGATCATATCCTCATGTATGAAAAACAAATGTCGGCAGGTTGGAATTGAGGAAAAAGGTATTCATGCGTTCAGAAGAACCGTGAATTCCAAAATGCGGTGTAGTGGTGTTCCGGCAACAGTAGCTGCATCTTTGTTGGGACATACAGAAGAAGTGAACGAAAATTACTATACATATGATGTCAGCAGTTTTACGGAAAAACAGAGAATTATATCGTTGATTAACAAAGCAGTTGCTGGAAACTAAGAAGATTTTGAAGAACAGAAATATGGTTGAGTACTATGCAAAAAATAGTAATCAAATAGTAATCAAAAGTAATCAGATTTTGAGTAATAAAAAGGTTCCCAATTTCTCGGAAACCCTTGCTTCTGCAATATCAAATCGGGGCAACAGGATTTGAACCTGCGACCTCACGGCCCCCAGCCGTGCGCGCTACCAAGCTACGCCATACCCCGACGAATCTGTGTAGTATTATAACAAGTTAAAAATACTTTTGCAACCGCTTTTTATTTTATAAGGTAATTGATTGAAATTAATAGTGGAATATATTATAATATAAAACACTGAGAAGGAGAGGAGAAGGTGAAATTGAAAAGGAAAAAGTGGGCCGGTAAGACGATGTTTGCGGTACTCATTTGCATATTAGCCATTTCGTGTGGCACATGGAGGGTTCAGGCGGCATCAGATAGTAGTTCAAAGATATCTGCTTCCGATAAAAAGAACAGTATTTCTATTAAGAAAGGGCTTGTCAAGGAGAAGGGCAGATATCGTTATTATGTGAATAATAAACCCATCCGAAATAAATGGAAGAAGATAAAAGGACAATATTACTGGTTTTGTGCAAATGGTGTGGCAGCCAGGGGTGGCTCTTACGATATAAAAGGTACACGTTATATCTTTGATATGAAGTCTCACAGAGTATTACCTGGAAAGACGAAGGTTGTAAAGATAAACAAAAACTGGTTTATTGTTGACAAATATGGCAGAGCTGTCAGTGGATGGCAGGAAGTAAACGGAAAGATATATTACGCATACAAAAGTGGAAGATGCGTTGTAAACAAAACGATAGGCGGTCTCAAGCTTGGCAGGAATGGCTATGCTGCAGATTCTACAAAGGCACGCTGTAAGATAGCCGCGAGGAGATTTATCGCAAATCATACAAATTCAGGCATGACTAATTATCAAAAACTGCGAGCATGCTTTAATTACATTATAGCCTATAACAGATTTGTGGGAAATATGGATCCCAGCCCGGCTGAATTCCGAAGCCGCAAATGGGTATATAAATATGCACTTCAGATGTTTCAGAATGGTCTGACCGGCAATTGCTATGGAATAGCAAGTTCCGTAGCAGCAGTGGCAAAGGAACTGGGATATCAGCCATATGTAATCACATTGGCAGAGGGACACAGTTTTGTAATGATCAATGGTCGTTATTATGATAATATGTACGGAGCTCTGTTTAATGCAGCTTCTCGTCCGGCTTATGTAGCACAATATAAAATTAAATTTTAAATAAAAGGAGAGGATCAAGATGAAAAAGATCAGAAAAATTCTGGTAGCAGTACTGGTTTTAATGCTTATGCTGACACCAGTGGTTTCCGTTTCTCAGCCAGTTACGGTACAGGCTGCGGCGAAAACAACCAAAACAACTCTGAAGAAATCAGGAGGCAGATACTACGCTTACGAAAATGGCAAGAAACTTCGTAATACCTGGCGTACGATTCAGAGTGGAAAGAAGAAATATACCTATTATTTTGGGTCAAATGGTGCTGCTTACCAGGCCAGCAAAGAAATGATGGGAAGATATGGTGTAATCGTAAAGAAAATCAGAGGTCAGTACTATGGATTTGATTATTTGGGACACAGAGTCAAAGGCGTACGTGTCGGAAGTACTTCTACATACGGAATGCCATATGTATTTTACTTTAACTCAAATGGTACTTACAACAAGAAAAGAACAGCACAGCTGAGAACCGCTTCCAAAACAAACAAAAAGGCAGCAACGATCAAGAAGATGCTTGGAAAATGCAGAAAATACAGAATTTCCAAAAACAGCTGTTTTATGAATGGAAATGGAGTAGATATCACCTATACGTATGATACTGTAGAATTATCTGTATTTCGTCCGAAGGGCAAAAACTATAAATATGATGTTGTAGAAAGTCTTGTTGCACGTTATTAAACAGAAAGAAAGAGGGAGGATCTTGACATGAAGAAAAAATTAACAGCACTTGTTCTGAGTCTGGTGCTCGCTGTAATGCCGGCAACCCCGGTCATGAATGTACAGACTGTATCAGCAGCGACAACAACCAAGGTGGCAGTTCAGAAGAATACCTGGAGTAAAGATCATAAATATTATTATGACAATAAAGGCAAGAAGGTAAAAGGGCTTCGTAAAATTGGAAAATACACCTATATTTTTGATTCCAAAGGTGTTCTGGTCAAAAACAAAAAATATTACAAATACGGAAAGACTTATTATAAAATTGATGCAAAGGGACGTGCCAGTAAACTGTCTCAGGTAGAAACACTGGCAGCAATCCGTCTTCAGAAATGCGGCGGTAACTTAAAGAAGGCATTTAAATGGTCAGCGTCTCTCCGTTATAATGGAAACTACAGAGTGGCAAAGAAGAATCATACGAATTATGGAATCTATGGTTTCCGTACAGGAAGCGGTGACTGCTATGTGATGGCAAGTACATTTTACTGGATGGCCAAAGTAGCAGGATATAATGCACATTATGTAACGGGTTATGTAAATAAAGGTAAAACCAAGGGACCTCATGCATGGGTTGAGATCAAAATCAAAAACAAAACCTATGTATACGATCCGAACTTCCAAAAGGAATTTGGTCCAAAAGGTTATACCGGATATGCGATCAGATATGGCCAGAAAGGTACACTGAAGTATATCAAAAAGAAAGTTTACTAAAAAGAGAGGCAGGATAACAGAATGAAGAAAAAAATCGTCACAGTCTTAATGACAGCAGCAATTGGAACCAGTATGCTGGCCGGACAGACAGTCATGGCAGCAGAAACAACAACAGAGACTGCAGCAGAAACCAAGACAGATGAAGATAAAGCTTCTGATGAAACTGAAGAAAAGACAATCGGCAAAAAACCGGAAACAGATAAAGATGCCGAGGGTGTTTTCAGTCTGAAATTCAAGAACCTTACAGGTAAGGTGATCACAGGTGTAACTGTTAAGAATGAGAAAGACGAGAAATACCCAGATAACTTCCTTGAGAAGGACGATAAATTTGCGGCAGACGAAGAAAGAACACTCTGGTTCGATCCAAATGCAGCGAAGGATGAAGCAGCAAATACGGATACGGCAGAAGATAAAGGAACTGAGGCAGCAGAAGAAGTCCAGAAATATGATATGCAGATCACATTTGAAGATGAAACAACAGCAACACTGCATACTCTGCCATTTGGTGATACAGAAGAGGCAGAACTTCATCTGGAGGGAGACGTTGCATATATTATATTTGACAGCAAGGATCTGAAGAAATCTGTCAATACAAAGGAGACAGAACAGGCACTGGCACCAAAGCCGACAGAAGCACCGGTACAGCAGAGTTCTTCACAGACAGAGGATTACAGCTATGATTATGATGAAGACTATGACTATGATTACAGCTATGACGAAGGTGACGATGGGGATTATGATGATTCCGGAGATTCTGCTGCCGAAGGTGGCGACGATGGATGCCTGGATAATGCAATTTTAAACTAAAAAGAGCAGGGCACTGCATTAAGTGATTAGTGCAGTGCCTTATTTTGACTTGTGCAGGAGAAAATATCATGTCTTTAGTATCGAATCTATTTTTACTTTTTGTAGCGGCGGCGGTCATTGTCTATTATTTGGTACCTGCCAGATGGCAGTGGCTTGTGCTTTTGAGCTTCAGTTATATTTATTACATAGCAGGAGGCATTAAATATGTGGGATTCCTGCTTTTTTCTACGCTTGTAACCTGGATGATCGCTCTTCTTATAGAAAAAGAGGAGACAGCAGGAAAGCATAAGAGGGCGAGGAAATTTGTGATTCTGGGACTGATCCTTAATTTTGGGATGCTTGGTCTCATAAAATACACGAATTTTGCTGTTGAGAACCTGAATGCACTGTTTCATATGAATTTGAGGGGAATGGAGATCCTGCTTCCACTGGGAATTTCTTTTTATACTTTCCAGTCTTCCGGATATATTCTGGATGTATACTGGAAGCGCTGCAAAGCGGAACACAATCCTCTGAAATATGCATTGTTTGTATCGTTCTTTCCACAGATCCTTCAGGGACCGATCGGAAGGTATAGTCGTCTGGCACATCAGCTTTATGACAGCCATAAGTTTGAAAGTAGAAATATTACCAGAGGACTGGAACGGATTTTATGGGGATTTTTCAAGAAGATGATCCTTGCAGACTGGTCTGCTGTTTTTGTCGATGCAATCTTTGATAATCCGGATCAGTATGCAGGACTGGCCATTTTTGGCGTATTATTTTATACAATACAGCTGTATGCGGATTTTTCGGGTGGAATGGATGTCGTGATCGGTATTGCGTCTATGTTTGGAATTGAACTGGATGAGAACTTTACCCGCCCGTTTTTTGCAACTTCCATCACCGATTTCTGGCACCGCTGGCATATCACACTTGGTACCTGGATGAAAGACTATGTTTTTTATCCTGTGACTCTTTCCGGCTGGATGAAAAATTTCGGACGATGGGCCAAAAAGGTTTTTGGAAAAAAGACAGGACGTACACTGCCGATCTGTCTGTCGAACCTGATCGTATTCTTTGTAGTCGGTGTATGGCACGGCGCAGCATGGAAATACATTATATACGGTATGTATAATGGTATTATCATTGCGTTCAGTGGACTTATGGCAGGAAACTACAAAGAATGGAAAAAAAAGCTCAACATCACAGGGAGGGAAAACTGGTATTATGTGTTTATGATTATCAGGACCTTTGTGCTGGTAAATATCAGCTGGTTTTTTGACAGGGCAGATACCGTTGGCCAGGCCTTTCACATGATGAAGCTGGCAGTGACGCGATTTACACCGTCTGAACTGCTTCTGATACCGGCGGGCAGGGAAGGAACGGCATTTACACCATATGCTTTGCTGATCCTTGCCGTTGGATGTGTGATCTTGTTTGTTGTCAGTGTTCTTCAGGAACGCGGAGTCAGGATCAGAGAATCACTCTCCAGATGCAGTTTACCAGTCACAGTAGCAGTTTATTTTTGCCTGCTGTTATCTATAGGATTTTTTGGATCTACAGCAGCAGTAAGGGGATTTATCTATGCACAGTTTTAAGAAAGTTTTGAAGGCAGTTCTTGTGATTGCAGTGTGTACAACAATACTTATACTGCTGGATACAGCACTCTATCCCTGTACTTTTATGAGAAACGATGTACATACGGTTGCAACGCAGGAGTTTGACGATATTATTGTGGGAACTTCACATGGCAAAATGGATATTGATCCGGAAACCATGGAAGAGGTGAATGGACGCAGTGGACATAACCTCTGTGTAGGCGGCGAATATGGGATCGATGCATATTATCTTACAAAGCTGATCTGTGAAAAACAGCAGCCGAAACGGATCATTTATGAAGTGGATCCGGGGTATTTTGTTACGGAAAAAGAAGAGGGAAATAATTATCTGCTGTTTTATCACGAATTTCCGCTGTCAAAGGCGAAGGCAGAATATTTCTGGAATTCGATCCTGAAATGTAATTTCCGTACGGTTCTGTTTCCGTGGTATGAATATTCTCTCAGCTATGAAATTCCGAAAATAAAGGAAACTTTTTTGCAGAAAGTCAAAAAGGATTACAGTATTGACGGGCTGAAGAGTGATTCGCAGGAATATCATGAGAGTGGATTTATCGAAAGATATCCGGTAGATGTCAGAAAATTAAAAAAATCAGAACCGAAGCTGTTTGAAGAAGATAAACTAAATCATCAGAATATGGAATATATAGAGAAGCTGATCGCATACTGCAAAAAGAATGATATTGATTTTGTGGCGGTGACAACACCGATTCCGATCGCTACACTGAAGGATTACAGTGATAATTATAATGCGGCATGGAAATATTTTGGCAAGTTTTTTGAAGAACAGGGAGTAGAATACCTGAACTTTAATACGCAGTATTTTAAGGCATTTACACATGATCTGAAGGCATATACGGATTATGACGGCCATATGAATGGCGATGCCGCCAGACAGTATTCGAGAATTCTGGCAGAAATTCTGGATAAGAAATAAGCATATACCGGATTTCTTTATGGAAATCCGGTATATAGTTTTTGAAATTGGCTCTTGACAAAAAACTACTTACATGGTAGGCTTTAACCATCAGTTAATTAAGAGAAATGCTTTGACAAGGAATAGTATATGCGGACTGGAGCACAGAGAACTGTCGGTTGGTGCGAGACAGCGGAAGGGAAACATAGAACTCGCCTTTGAGCATCTGTCCGAAATCCTGATAAGGAGAGTAGACGCAGACGGTATCCACCGTTATATGGAGAGGATATAAGGATCAGATGATTCCGTATCCCGTGAGTGTATGAAACCGTTCATAAATAAGAGTGGTACCGCGAGAGTTGTTGTCTTTCGTCTCTTACAGTAGTCTGTAGAGATGGAAGATTTTTTTTGCTTTATTCCTTTGCTCAGATTGCTGTGTACAGTAACGATTCTTACAGAAAATGGAGGAAAATTATGAAAAACGTAACAAAATATCAGAGACAGTATTTTATGCCGCCAGTGAAATGTATGAAATGGACTGAAAAAGAATATGTAGATAAGGCACCGATCTGGTGTAGTGTTGACCTTCGTGACGGAAATCAGGCACTGGTCATTCCGATGAGCCTGGAGCAGAAGATTGAATTCTTTAAACTGCTTGTCAAAATAGGATTTAAAGAGATCGAAGTTGGTTTTCCGGCTGCATCTGAGACGGAATACACATTTATCCGTACCTTGATCGAGCAGAATCTGATTCCGGATGATGTTACGATTCAGGTACTGACTCAGGCGAGAGAGCATATTATCCGAAAGACATTTGAAGCGGTTAAGGGTGCACCTAAGGCAATTGTTCATGTATATAATTCTACTTCCGTAGCACAGCGCGAGCAGGTGTTTAAGAAATCAAAAGAGGAAATTCTGAAGATCGCAGTAGATGGAGCGGCACTTCTGAAGGAACTGGCAGATCAGACAGAAGGAAACTTCCAGTTTGAATACAGTCCGGAGAGCTTTACAGGAACAGAACCGGAATATGCACTGGAAGTCTGCAATGCGGTTCTGGATGTATGGAAACCGACTCCGGATAACAAAGCAATTATCAATCTTCCTGTCACAGTACAGCATTCTATGCCGCATGTGTATGCAAGCCAGGTAGAATATATGTGCGAAAATATGAAGTATCGTGAAAATGTTATCGTTTCTCTTCATCCACATAATGACCGTGGATGTGGTGTTGCCGATTCTGAGATGGGTCTTCTGGCAGGTGCGGACAGAATCGAGGGAACTTTATTTGGAAACGGTGAACGTACAGGAAACGTGGACATCGTTACACTGGCAATGAATATGTTCTCTCAGGGTGTGGATCCGCAGCTTGATTTCTCTGATATGCCGCATGTATGTGAAGTGTACGAGGAATGTACCGGAATGAAAGTAGATGAAAGAAGTCCGTACAGTGGTGCACTTGTATTTGCAGCCTTCTCCGGATCACATCAGGATGCGATTGCCAAGGGTATGCACTGGAGAGAAGAAAAAGATCCGAACCGCTGGACAGTTCCATATCTTCCTATTGACCCGAAGGATGTCGGAAGAAACTACGATGCAGATGTTATCCGTATCAACAGCCAGTCCGGAAAGGGCGGGGTAGGATATATCCTGGAGACCAAATATGGTCTGAACCTGCCGCCTAAGATGCGTGAAGCTATGGGATATGCAGCAAAGGCAGTATCTGACCACGGTCACAAGGAACTTCATCCGGATGAGATTTTCAGTCTGTTTAAATCTACATTCGAAAATGTTGTCAGTCCGTACAGCATCAATGAGGTTCATTTCCAGCAGAAAGACGGAGGAATTGTTACTCAGGTAACCTCTACTTTTAATGGAACGACAATCACCACAGAAGCAGCTGGTAATGGTCGTCTGGATGCTGTCAGCAATGCACTTAAGAAAGCGTATGAACTGAAATTTAACCTGGTTACCTATCAGGAGCATGCGCTTGAGAAGAGCTCCAGTTCCAAAGCGATTGCCTATGTGGGAATTCAGAAACCAGACGGAACCCTTTCCTGGGGTGCCGGCGTCGACCCGGACATCATCCGTGCATCCATTGACGCACTTGTAACAGCAATCAATAATCGATAAAATAATCACAGGATAAACATTTGAATTTTTACAGCCTCTTTCTTTTCAACAGTTGTTTTTAAAACTGTCGAAAGGGAAGGGGCATTTTTATGCATGTTTCACAGAAAAAATTGTTTCTCTGGAAATTTCAAAAAAATTCTGCTAAACTAAAAATATGTATGCCTTTATATATAAAAGTATGGATGAAAGAAAGGAATCGATGCACAGATGCTAAAGATCAAAAGCTATGTGAAAGTAAACAGCATTGCAGAAGCGTACGAGCTGAATCAGAAAAAAACAGCCTGTGTGCTTGGAGGAATGGTATGGCTCAAGATGGGAAACCGAAATATTTCCACAGCCATTGACCTCTCCGGACTTGGACTTGAGGGAATTCAGGAGACAGACGATGAATTTGTAATCGGATGTATGACATCTCTGAGAGCGCTTGAAACAGATAAGAGATTGAATGAATATACACAGGGGGCCATTCGGGAGAGTGTCCGTCATATTGTAGGAGTGCAGTTTCGAAACTGTGCGACAGTAGGAGGAAGTATCTGGGGCCGCTATGGTTTTTCTGATGTACTGACGATGTTTCTTGGAATGGATACCTGGGTAGAACTTTATAATGCCGGCAAAATCCCTCTGACAGAGTTTGTAAACAGAAAGAAAGACAATGACATTCTGGTAAACATCATTGTCAGGAAACAGCCTCTTCGTGTCTGTTATATGAGTCAGAGAAATACCAAGACAGATTTTCCGGTACTGACCTTATGTGCATCTCTGATCGGAAATGAGGCAAGAACGGTAATAGGCGCAAGATCTGCTAGGGCAGTGATCGCAGAGGATCCGGAGCATATCCTGGAGAATTTTGCAGAAAAAAGTGAAGAAGAACAGAAAGAGGCAATCCGGAAATTTGCCGGATATGCAGCAGAGCATGTTTCAACATCCGGAAATATGAGAGGATCTAAAGAATACAGAACGCTTCTTGTTGAGGTGCTGACAAGAAGAGCATGGGAGACAGTAGGAGGAATGAAGGATGAATATTAAATTCTGGCTGAATGGGATACAGCGTCAGGAAGAAATCGATCCGGGAATGCTTCTGATTGATTTCCTGAGAGAAAAGGGATGTTACAGTGTTAAGAGAGGCTGTGAAACGGCAAATTGCGGACTTTGCACGGTGCTGATGGATGAAAAACCGATTCTTTCTTGTTCCATGCTCGCAGCAAGGATTGACGGAAAGAAGATCGTGACCCTGGAGGGACTGCAGAAAGAGGCTGAGGAGTTTGGTGATTTCCTTGCGAATGAAGGAGCTGAACAGTGCGGCTTCTGTAATCCGGGATTCATCATGAATGTGATTGCAATGCTTCGTGAGCTTGAAGAACCGGACGAAGAGCAGATCAAGGAATATCTGGCAGGAAATCTGTGCAGATGCTCCGGTTTTGTCTCTCAGACAGCAAGCATTCTGAAATATCTGAACTATAAAAAAACACAGGAGGAATCATAAAATGAAATATGTAAATCAGCCTGTACAGAAAACAGATGCGATGGCGCTGGTAACAGGAAAACCTGTGTATACAGATGATCTGGCACCGAAGGATTCTCTGATTGTCAAGGTGTTAAGAAGTCCTCATGCAAATGCGTGGGTGGACACCATTAAGACAGAGAATGCAATGAAGGTTCCGGGAATTGTCTGTGTTCTTACCTATGAGGATGTTCCGCAGAAGCGTTTTACGCTTGCAGGACAGACTGCCCCGGAGATGAGCCCGGATGACAGACTGATTCTTGACCGTCATGTCCGTTTTGTCGGAGATGCTGTTGCGATCGTTGCAGGTGAGACGGAGGCAGCAGTTGATCTGGCACTTAAGAGAATTCGTGTGAAATACCAGGTGGAGACACCGGTTTTTGATATTCATACTGCAAAGGATAATCCAATTCTGGTACATCCGGAGGAAGACTGGAAACTCAAAATCCCGCTTGGCGGAGATAACAAGAGAAATCTGTGTGCGTCAGCGGTAGAAGAGCATGGTGATGTAGAGAAGGTACTCAGTGAATGTAAATATACAGTAGAACATACATATCATACCAGAGCAAATCAGCAGACTATGATGGAGACCTTCAGAACTGCATGTTATCTGGATCATACCGGAAGACTGATCGTGCTTTCTTCGACACAGATCCCGTTCCATGTCAGAAGAATCGTAGGTCGTGCCCTGGACATTCCTGCATCAAAAGTTCGCGTTATCAAACCAAGAATCGGCGGAGGCTTTGGTGCGAAGCAGACTTCGATCAGTGAGATCTATCCGGCAATTGTAACCTGGAAGACCGGACGGCCTTCCAAGATGATCTATTCCCGCTACGAATCCATGATCTGCTCTACTCCGCGTCATGAGATGGAGATCACGGTGCGTGCCGGTGCAGACGAGAATGGTATCATCCGTGCACTGGACGTTTATACCTTATCAAATACAGGTGCATATGGCGAACACAGTTCCACGACGGTAGGTCTGAGCGGACATAAATCCATTGGACTTTACAGACATACAGAAGCACATCGTTTTGCTTTTGATGTTGTGTATACAAATGTCCAGTCAGCAGGTGCCTACCGTGGATATGGTGCAACGCAGGGTATTTTTGCTGTAGAATCTGCAGTTAATGAACTGGCACATAAGATGGGAATGGATCCGGTAAAGATCAAGGAATTGAATATGCCGATCGAGGGCGGACCTCTTCCGGGATATCCGGATGTTCCTTATGCACAGAGCTGTGCGATGGATCGCTGCATGGCCAAAGCAAAAGAAATGATGAACTGGGATTCCAAATATCCGTTCCGAGATATGGGAAATGGAAAGGTTCGTGGTGTTGGTGTTGCAATGGCGATGCAGGGATCTTCAATCGCCGGTGTTGATGTCGGTGGTGCAGATATTAAACTGAATGAAGATGGCTCCTATACGCTGGCACTTGGCTGTACCGATATGGGAACAGGATGTGATACAGTTCTGGCACAGATGGCAGCAGACTGTCTGGAAACACCTATGGAAAATATTGTCGTATTCAGTGTAGATACCGATATCTCACCATACGATTCCGGTTCCTATGCATCAGCGACAACCTATACAACAGGTATGGCAGTGGTAAAAGCCTGCAACGAACTGCGCAGAAAAATCTGTGAATTCGGAGCCGACATGCTGGAAACAGATCCAAAGAGCGTTGACTTTGATGGAAATTATGTGTTCTGTGCCGAAGATGAAAGCAAAAAAGTATCTCTTGAGGAGATTGGAATTAAGAGTACATTCTTTAATAACAGAGAACTTCAGGTTGTAAAACAGCATTCTTCACCGCTGTCTCCTCCGCCTTTCATGGTTGGAATGGCAGAAGTAGAAGTCGATAAGGAAACCGGAAGTGTGGACGTACTGGATTATGTTGCTGTTGTGGATTGTGGAACTCCAATCAACCCGAATCTTGCCAGAGTGCAGACGGAGGGTGGAATTGCACAGGGCATCGGAATGGCATTGTTTGAAGATGTACAGTACACGGATAAGGGAAAAATCCGAAACAATTCGTTCATGCAGTATAAGATTCCGACCAGACAGGATATCGGAAAAATCCGCGTGGATTTTGAGAGCAGTTATGAGGAGAGTGGTCCGTTTGGAGCCAAATCCATCGGAGAGCTTGTGATCGATACTCCGTGCCCGGCAATTGCGGAAGCAATTTATAATGCGACAGGAGTCCGGGTACGTGAACTTCCGATCACTCCGGAAAAAATTGCGATGGGAATCCTGAAGAAGAATCTGGAGAAATAATATGGAAATTGCGGTAAAGGGAATTCTGGCTGTCTTCTGGCTTGTTCTTGTGCCGATCGCTGTGGGGAGGCTGCCTTTTATCAAAAGGCGGCAGCCTCTCTTGCTAGAAAGATTTCTTGTCGGTTATCTGATACTTTTTTCTCTTATGGAGATTCTGGCACTGCCTATGATATTTCTGAAAATGCCTCTGCATGTGTTGACGATTTCATATGGCGCGGCAATCCTGCTCCTGGCAGCCGGCGGCATCTTTGTGACAGTGAGACAGAAGGACAGGTTTTGTCGGCCAGATACTTCATGGAAAGAAAATATCTGTCTGTGGCTGGCAATGATACTGATTCTGGCACAGATAGCAATGTGTGTTCTGCTTGCACATATGGATGCGGATGATGCATTTTATGTGGCACAGGCAACTTCGGGTGTGCAGACAGATACTATTTTTGAGATCATACCATATACCGGACAGAAGTATTACGGGATAGCGAGCAGATATATTCTTTCTCCGTTCCCGGTATTTCTTGCTGTGGTGAGTAACCTCAGCGGAGGACTTCACCCGGCGATTATGGCACACATGATCTATCCGGCAGTTTTTCTCCCATTTGTGTACGGTATTCAGTATCTTCTTGGAAAAAAGTGGTTTCCGGATGACAGGCAGGCACAGGGAATGTACCTGTTTTTCGCAGCGTGTATCAGCAGCTTTTCGGCATATTCTGTGTATAATTCCGGAAGCTTTCAGATGGTTCGGCTCTGGCAGGGCAAAGCATTGCTTGCATCAGCCCTTTTGCCGTTTTTGTTTTATATCTGTCAGTCGGTGCTGTTTTCCAAAAAAGCGGAGTATCCATGGATGCTGCTGGCTATGGCTGATCTGAGCTGCTGTCTCTTGTCATCGATGGGGATTATTCTGGGAACGCTGATGATAGGGATTTTTTTGCTGCTCTGTCTGGTATTTCGAAGAGACTGGAAAGCTTTTCTGAAAGCTCTTGCCTGCTGTATCCCTTCTATGGTACTTGGAGTTTTTTACATTTTGATTGTATGAAGGTAAGAATTTATGATGAAAGAAATGATCAAAAAATCTTTGGGATTCTGGAATAATTACTGGGGAGACAGCGTTTTTCCTTATCTTCTGGCAATCTCACTTCTTTACCTGCTGATATTTAAGCGTAAGAAAAAAACAACCCGATATGTGCTGGGATATGTTTTTCTGGCATTGTTTCTGTTCTTTTTTCCCTATACGGCCAAAATCATACAGAAATGCATTGGAGAAAATGTCTACTGGCGGGTTTTATGGCTTGTACCGTCCACACCTGTGATCGCCCTGGCAATGACAGAGTTTATCCGGGGAAGAAAGGCAGTTTTGCAGCCGGTTCTCCTGGTGCTCTGTACAGCAGTGATCGTTCTTGGTGGCAAAGAGTTTTATACAGAAGGATATTATCATAAGGTAAATAATTACCAGCAGGTTCCGGACGTGGTTGCAGGAATCTGTGAACTGGCAAAGCAGGACGCAGGCGGAGAGAAATTTCTTCTGGTTGCAGATGAATACGTCAGCTCCTATATTCGTGTTTACGATCCGTCCATTTATCTGCCGTTTGGAAGAAGAGGATCTGGCGGAGCGATAGGAACGAGAAGACAGTTGTATTTTGAAATCAATGCACCGTCATTTAATTATACAAGTATTGCGAAGTATGCGAAAAGGAACAGATGCAATTATCTTGTGGTAAAGATCCCGAACGAACAGCAGAAAAAAGAACTGGAAGCCTGTCGTTATCAGGAGCTTGGAGTGATAGGAGAGTACAACGTTTATCGTCTGGGTGATTCTGTGCAAGAATACAGGAGCCCGCTTCTTGATGTGGAATCGTAACTACAATTTCACCTAATTGTGTATATAAAATAAAAAACTTTACTTTTCACATAAGATGTGATAATATATCATGTGTTAGGAATATTACGTCTTAACACATTTGCACCTGTAGCTCAGTGGATAGAGCAGTGGTTTCCGGTACCATGTGCGGGGGTTCGATTCCCTTCAGGTGTGTTGCACTGAGTAATGGGTCTGCCTCGGTGCGTTGTGATTTAAGGAGGACAAGAACTTGGATAATTTCAGAGAATGGTTATCAGATAACCTTCGCTATTTTATGCTTGGCGGAGCAATTCTGTTAATCGTGGCTGTATTGTTCTTTGGCGTTCGCGCCTGTGTCGGAAGTGGGAAGGGTACTTCAGATAAAGAACAGAATACAGTGCAGGACAACAGCCAGGGAAATGATCCTTCTTCTCCGGAAGATGATGGGGAGACAAACGACGGGAAGAAAGAAGAAGACACGAATCCCTTGGAAGAAGGCAGTGCTGAGATCACTGCACTTATGAAGAGCTATTATCAGGCTTTAGGGGAAAGAGATATTACCACACTAAAAACACTGGTCAGTAATCTGACGCCTTCTGATGAGTCTCGAATTACAAATGCCAAAGATTATATAGAAGGATATCAGGTCGATAATGTATATGAAAAGAAAGGCCTGGATGAGGATTCCTATGTAGTATATACGCGCGGAAGTCTTATTTGTAAGGGGATAGATACGCCGGCGCCTTCATTATGGAGTTCTTATATAGTGAAGGAAAGTGATGGCAGTTACAGGATTCTGGGAGACCTGGAACAGAACAAAGAAGTTTCTGATTATATGGATTCATTGAAATCTGATGAGGATATTAAGAAACTTACATCAGAAGTACAGACAGCCTATGAGCAGGCACAGAAGAATGACTCCGCACTTGCCGCATTTTTGAACGGACTGGGCGAGGAAGTGGATTCTACTACAGCAGCTCAGGAATCGGAAGGGACAACTATGACGGTTACAGAGGGTTGTAATGTGCGATCTGCTGCCGATGGTTATGATGACAACATCATTGGTGGACTGGATGAGGGCGATGTAGTACAGGTTCTTGGTCAGGAAGGTGACTGGATTCAAATTGAATATGACGGGCAGACTGGATATGTATACAGTGGATTGCTTCAGTAACGTAAGACAAAGGCACAGAGGGTTTCTGTGCCTTTTGCTGTATGTAAATAGCAGCAGGCTCCTTATATTCTAAGGAATCTGCTGCTGTTTATGACTTGGGTTTATCCGGTAAAATCACCGTATGCAATGCCGGTTTGTAATTCAGTTCCTTTGATCTTGGCGAGCTCGTGGATTGTGACCAGCTGATAGCCTTCCTCGATCAGTTTTGGAATAAAAATTTCAGCGGCATCAACAGAGGTACTGAAGATGTCGTGCATCAGGATAATAGAACCATCCTGAACCTGAGACATAACGGTATCAACAGTCTTCTGCGCATCCTGTGTTTCCCAGTCCAACGTATCAATTGACCAGAGAATCATAGGAGTACCAACCGTTGATCTTACGGAATCATTGATCGATCCATAAGGAGGACGAAGTACAGTAGCACCATGTCCAACCAGATTGACGAGAGATTCATCTACGCCGGCAATCTCTGCGGACATATCTTCCGGTGAGAGTGTTGTAAGATCTGCATGTGAGTAAGTATGGTTTCCGAGTTCACAGCCCAGTGCCTCCATACGTTTCACCTCATCAGGAAAACTGTCGATTTCCTTTCCTACCATAAAAAAAGTGGCTTTGGCATTGTTGGATTCCAGACAGTCAAGAAGTCTGTCGGTAAAAGAACTCGGACCGTCATCAAATGTCAGAGCTGCATATTTGACAGAAGGCTTCTGTGATTTGGAATCCTTTTTACCGGAATCTTTCTTACCTGAATTTTTTTTATCAGAATCTTTCTTATTGTTTTCTTTGCTGTTGGATGAATCTGATTCCGGCTTGGATGTTGGAGTGGATTCTTTTGGCGAGTAGCCCTTCAGTGAACCATCACTTTGAAGCTCATAGCTCTTACCATCGACGGTGATGATGCCGGTCTGCATAATGCCATCCAGATCCATATAATAACGTTTCCCGTCTGCATCTACCCAACCGGTCTGCATGATGCCATCCTGGTTGAAGTAGTAGGTTTTGCCATCTGTATCAGTGAGCCATCCGGTATGTGCTTTGCCATCTACCATAAAGAGCCAGTTGCTTCCACTGGAAGTCCACACGCCTGAAGCTGCTTCATCAGAAACCTTACGTTTAGAATCTGATGGCTTTTTGGCAGGAGTTGGCGAGGCTGTTGCAGAAGGGGCAGAATTTTCCTTCTGGTCAGAATCTGTCTTATCTTGTTTCTGGCTGTCAGAAGAGGCAGTCATACTGGAAGAAGTTTCCTCAAGAATGGAAAAATCAGCAGTGGACTGTCTGAGTGTGACACCAAGAACGAGACACAGTGCAATGGCGATGAGCAGCAGAAACGGATTTGTATGTTTTTTGCGGCTTGGCATGCCGTTTCCTCCTAACATTTGTTAAAATAATACCGGGTTTCGTGAAACGAAAATCCCAGACTTTATACATGATACAATAACTGACACAAAAATACAAGAGTTCGACAGATTTTGCCATATTCATGGCAAAACACCTCGCGGAATATTACCTGTGAACAGCTGCCATAATTAGAAACTCTTTCTTGCGGTGAAAAAGAAAAAATTATATAATAGAGCAATGGACAAAAAAAATAAAACAGAAAACACAGAAATGATCAGAATAAATAAATACTTAAGCAATGCAGGAGTATGCTCAAGACGGGATGCCGATCAGTTTACGGATGCCGGAAGAGTTACACTTGATGGCCGGATGATAAAAACCGGTGAGAAAATTCCGGCGGATGCAGTTGTCTGTCTGGACGGCAGACCGGTTATAAAAGAAGAGAAGAAGGTTGTTCTGCTTTTTTATAAGCCAAGAGGAATTGTCTGCAGTACAAGGAAGCAGCGCAATGAGACTACGGTGACAGAATATCTGAATTATCCTCTTCGGATATATCCGGTGGGAAGGCTGGACAAAGATTCCGAAGGACTGCTTCTTCTTACAAATCAGGGAGATCTGGTAAATCGTATCATGCGTGCCGGAAATTACCATGAGAAGGAATATGCTGTAACAGTAGATAAAGAAATCAACGAAGAATTTCTACGGGGAATGCGAAACGGTGTTCCAATCCTGGATACAGTGACAAGACCCTGCACTGTGAGAAAAACAGGAAAGAGAAGTTTTCAGATCATTCTGACACAGGGATTGAACCGACAGATACGCCGAATGTGTGAATATTTCGGATATCAGGTACAGACGCTTAAGAGGGTGCGGATCATGAATCTGACTCTTGACGGACTGAAACCTGGAGAATATCGCGATATAAGGGCTGAAGAAAGGGTGGAGTTAAACAGCCGGATCAGGAATTCATCCAGCGAAACAATCAAAGAAACAGGAGGACACAATGGAAATATCAGCCGTAAACCAAATGAAAGAACTGGTAAAAAAACTGAACGAGGCAGCAAAGGCTTACTATCAGGAAGACCGGGAGATCATGAGCAACAGAGAGTACGACGATCTGTACGATCAGCTGGAAAGCATGGAGGCGGAAACAGGCATCGTTCTGGCAGACAGTCCAACTGTTAATGTAGGATATGAAGCAGTGGATGCACTGCCGAAAGAAACCCATGAATCGCCCATGCTTTCTCTGGATAAAACAAAGGACAGAGAAACTCTGAGAGCTTTTATCGGAACACATCCATCTCTGCTTTCCTGGAAAATGGACGGACTTACGATTGTTCTGACTTATGATCATGGAGAACTGGTGAAGGCAGTTACCCGTGGAAATGGTATTGTAGGAGAGGTTATTACCAACAATGCCAGAACCTTCAAGAATATTCCGCTTAAGATCGCATATCAGGGAAGACTGGTACTGAGAGGAGAAGCAATCATTACGTATTCTGATTTTGAGAGGATCAATGCAACGATTGAGGATGTGGACGCAAAATATAAAAATCCTCGAAATCTCTGCAGTGGATCAGTCAGACAGCTGAATAATCAGATCACAGCCCGGAGAAATGTAAGATTTTATGCTTTCGCGCTGGTGTCTGCACAGGATGTTGATATGCATAATTCCAGAGCTTATCAGATGCAGTGGCTTAAATCTCAGGGATTTGAGGTGGTAGAATATCGGATGGTCACGGGCGAGACGTTGGATGAAGCAATGGATTATTTTTCTCATGCAATTGAGAACAATGATTTTCCGTCGGATGGTCTGGTTGCACTCTATGATGACATTGCTTATGGAGATTCGCTTGGAAGCACAGCAAAATTCCCGCGAAATGCTTTTGCCTTTAAATGGGCAGACGAGATCCGGGAAACGATACTGCGGGAGATCGAATGGAGTCCGTCCAGGACAGGACTGATCAATCCAATCGCAGTTTTTGATCCGGTGGAACTGGAGGGAACGACAGTCAGCCGTGCCAGTGTTCATAATGTGAGCATTGTAAAAGAGTTACAGCTTGGAATTGGTGATACAATTCAGGTCTACAAGGCAAATATGATCATCCCACAGATTGCAGAAAATCTGACAAAAAGCGGTAAACTGGAAATTCCGCATATCTGTCCGGTCTGCGGACAGGAAGCAAGGATCATTCAGGAGAATGAGGTGGAGTCTCTTTACTGCATGAATCCGGATTGTGTTGCAAAAAAAATCAAAGCATTTACGCTTTTTGTAAGCAGGGATGCCATGAACATAGATGGTTTGTCCGAGGCAACACTGGAGAAGTTTATTGCCAAAGGATTTATTCATGATTTTGGTGATATTTTTGAAATTGCGAAATATCGTGATGAGATCGTAGGAATGGATGGATTTGGGGAGAAGTCCTTTGATAACCTGATGGCCAGCATAGAGAAAGCAAAGGAGACAGTGCCGGCAAAAGTGCTTTACAGTCTTGGCATTGCAAACATCGGACTTTCCAATGCGAAGGTGATCTGCCGGCATTTCGAGGATGATCTGGCACAGATCCGGAATGCAAAGGAAGAGGAAGTCGGTGCGATTGATGGCATTGGTCCGGTAATTGCGAGAAGTCTTACAAAATACTTTGAAGACCCGGATAATAACCGCAGACTGGATCATCTGCTCAGATATCTTCATATTAATAAAGAAGATATTTCAAAGAATCAGACTCTGGCCGGAATGAATTTTGTTATCACAGGAAGTCTGGAGCATTTCAGCAACCGCGGAGAAGCCAAGAATCTGATAGAATCTCTTGGCGGAAAGGTAACAGGAAGTGTAACAGGAAAGACGAATTATCTGATCAACAATGATACAGCTTCCAATTCATCAAAAAACAAAAAAGCGAGAGAACTTGGAATTCCGATTTTGTCAGAAACGGATTTTCTCAAAATGACAGAAGAATAAAAGTAACTGTTCACAGGTAATATTCCGCGAGGTGTTTTGCCATGAACAGTAACGAACAAAACAGAAAGATATACACGAGGAGGAATGGGAAAATGCCTATCAAGATACAGGGAGAACTGCCGGTAAAGGAAATTCTGGAAAGAGAAAACATATTTGTTATGGACGAGACAAGGGCTGTGCATCAGGATATCCGTCCGATTCAGATTCTGATCCTGAACCTGATGCCGCTTAAGGAGGAAACAGAACTTCAGCTTCTTCGTTCTCTTTCCAATACACCGCTTCAGGTTGATGTGACATTTATGGCGGTGGCAAGTCATGAGGCGAAAAATACGTCTCTCAGCCACCTGAATAAATTTTATGAAACTTTTTCTGAACTGAAAGAGAAGCGTTTTGATGGAATGATCATAACAGGAGCACCGGTAGAGCAGATGGAATTTGAGGAAGTGGATTACTGGAACGAGCTTCAGGTGATTATGGACTGGACCGAAAGCCATGTGACTTCGACAATTTTCCTGTGCTGGGCAGCACAGGCAGGTCTGTATCATTTTTACGGACTTAAGAAACGTCAGCTTGACCATAAAATGTTTGGATTATTCTGGCACAAAGTACTGAATCGCAAAATCCCGCTGGTAAGGGGGTTTGATGATATGTTCCTTGCACCACACTCCAGACATACAGAGGTGCCGATCGAAGATATCCGTGCCTGCAAAGACATTACAATTCTGGCGGAATCTGAGGAGGCCGGGCTTTTTCTTGCAATGGCGGAAGGCGGAAGAAAGATTTTTGTCATGGGACATCCGGAATATGACAGGGTTACACTGGATGGAGAGTATAAACGTGATGTGAGCAAAGGGCTTCCGATTGAAATTCCGGAAAATTATTATCGAGAGGATGATCCGACAAACAAACCGCTGCTTATGTGGAGAGCCCATGCGAATAATCTGTATACGAACTGGCTGAATTATTACGTATATCAGAGTACACCGTTCGACCTCTATGGAACACCTGATTTTGACAGTATTGAAAATGGCTGAAAAACTCAGGGTTGATCTAGCAGAAAAATAAGTTGCTGAGTAGAATGCTCATAATTTATATGAATAGTATGAAAGTTCTCGGGAGTTAATTCCGAGGGCTTTCTGTAGTATGAAATTTCTATAATATTGCATCAGTAAATGAGTTGTTACTGTGCGCAGGATGGTATCTGTAATCAGCAACAGAGATTTTGAAAATGACAGGTGAATAAATGGGAAAATGTGTAAGAGTAAAATGGATCGATTATGCGAAGGGTATAACAATGCTTCTTGTTATAATTGGTCATACCATATCAGATGATCTGATAAGGGGGATGATTTTTTCTTTTCATATGCCTCTTTTTTTTATGCTGAGTTGTGTGACATATAGATTCTCTTTGGATAAAGGAGAATTAAAAGCAAAAACCAGAAAATCATTTATGCATTTGATTATTCCGGTGATATCTATTTTCCTAATATGTCTGGTGTATAGATTTTTGACGGATATGAAAGAATGGGAGTCATTGGCTTTTGTACCAGCTTTTTTGAAAGAACAATTTAAGACAATTGTGTTTTGCAGTGGAAGCCGGAACTCTCCCAAAAGCTTTCCCGTATCGGTTCCGGCATTGGCCATTCCGTGGTTTTGCGTAGTACTATTTTGCAGCAGAACACTTTTAGATACTCTGCATTTGTATCTTGATGAAATAAAGTTGATGCTGGTTTCGTGTGTATTATCTGTAGCTGGTGTTTTTATAGGCAAGTTTGTCTGGCTGCCGTTTTCATTTGATGTTGTACTGGCGGTTATACCGTTTTTGTACATAGCATTGTATTTTAGAAAAATAAATGTATCTGAAAAGCCTTTATTTAAATTTGTTGTGGCATTTGTGATTTGGATAGTGATATTTTTTGTTATTTTTTACATGAAAGATGATTACCTGCAGTTAGCTCCGAGAAAGTATCCAATGTATCCTTTGTGTTATATTGGGGCGTTCTTTGGTACGTGGATGCTTTCAGAACTTTCAGTTTTATTGTGCAACCTTAGCATATCAAGGCCGATCGTATATTTGGGAAAATATTCTATGTATATGCTGATCGTTCACTCACTGGACAGCACTTTGTTTGCAAAATTGTGGATTGTAAATAAAAGTGAATATGTAAACTGCATTATGCGCTTATTGGTGGATACTATTCTTTTTTTACTTTTGAAAAAGTGTATTGATTTTTGGAAAATAACAAAGTTAAAGAGTGCGAATATAACACAATAATTGTTTTGAGAGATTTACATTAGAATTATAACACATGAGGAGGAAAAGAGATGGATGGTTCAATGTTTATTGGAACTTGGTGGTCACTTGTGCCACCGCTGCTGGCAATTGTACTGGCACTGGTAACAAAAGAAGTTTATAGTTCGCTTTTTATCGGAGTGGCAGCAGGCGCGCTGCTGTACACAGGGTTTCACCCGTGGGAGGCGTTTGTAGCTTTTTTTGAAATAATGAAGAACAGTATGAATCTGAATATTCTGATTTTTGATGTTCTGCTTGGAATGATCATTGTCCTGATGTCAAAATCAGGTGGATCAGCAGCCTATGGAAAATGGGCTGGAAGCAAGATTAAATCCAAAAAGAGTGCGCTGCTGGCAACTACAGGCCTTGGAGTGCTGATCTTTGTGGATGATTATTTTAACTGTCTGACCGTCGGTTCTGTTATGCGGCCTGTCACAGACCGCTATAAGGTATCCAGAGCAAAGCTGGCATACATTATTGATGCTACAGCAGCACCAGTCTGCATCATAGCACCGATTTCCAGCTGGGCAGCTGCGGTGAATTCCTATGTGCCGGATGATGCGGGTATCACTGGATTTCAGCTGTTTCTTTCTACGATTCCGTATAATCTCTATGCAATCCTTACCCTGGTAATGGTAGTCTTTGTTATCACCACGGGTCTGGATTTTGGATTGATGAAGATTCATGAAAAAAATGCAGAAAAAGGAGATCTCTTTACTTCTGGTGGAGAGGAGTTTGAACAGGTAAAAGAAGAGGAAATATCTGCGAAAGGAAAGGTAACAGATCTGGTACTGCCGGTTCTGGTTCTGATCATCTCAGCGATTGGAGCAATGATCTATACTGGATTCCTTGGCGGAGCGACAGATATTGTAACTGCATTTTCAGGCTGTGACGCAGAGACAAGTCTGATCTTTGCAACGATGATAACAGTATTTTTTATGATGCTTTTGTATCTTCCGAGAAAAGTCATTACATTCAAAGGCTTTATGGATAGCTTTGTAGAGGGATTCAAGATGATGATACCGGCAATCGCGATTCTGATATTTGCCTGGTCATTGAAGGGAATGGGAGATGCCCTGGAGATCAGCACCTTTGTAAAAAATATTGTGGGAAATAATGCATCTGCAAGCGTTATACTCCCGGCAGTTTTGTTTGTTGTTGCAGTATTTCTTTCATTTTCAACAGGAACAAGCTGGGGAACTTTTGCAATTCTTGTTCCTATTGCCATAGCCATGTTCCCGGGTTCAGAGAATGTGCAGATGATGATCATTGCTGTGTCAGCAGTTCTGGCAGGGGCAGTCTGCGGAGATCATATCTCACCGATTTCGGATACAACTGTTATGTCTTCGGCAGGAGCGCAGTCTAATCATATTAATCATGTGACGACGCAGATGCAGTATGCAGCAGTTGTTGCTGTTGTGTCTTTTATTGGTTATATTATTGCCGGATTTATACACATCTGGTGGGTGGTTCTGGGAATCAGTCTTGTCCTGCTCTTGATTATACTGAATGTACTCAGGAGAATCAGTAATGGAAAAGAACAATGTGCAGATATGCAGGAAAAAAAGCATGCATAAGATAACAGTTCCATATATAGATCAGAGTATAAAATATCCTACAGGATGTGAGAGCGTATCGGCTGTTATGCTGCTCAGATTTCTGGGATATGATATTACGGTTGATGAGTTTATTGAGAATGGGCTGGAATGTCGGGATATGGAATTGAGGGATGGAGTTTTGTATGGACCGGATCCGAATGAATGCTTCTGTGGAAATCCTTATGATGAGGATGGATTTGGAATCTATGCAGGGGGACTTCGGAAAGCTCTTGAAAGAGTAGCAGGTGACAGGTACAAATTTCCGGATGAAACGGGAACGCCGGTATCTGAACTTTTAAGAAAATATATTGATCAGAATATGCCGGTTGTTTTCTGGGCCTGTATTAATATGAGAGAGGAAATTCCAGGACCGGAATGGCGGCTTTTGGATTCGGGGGAGAAGTTTTGCTGGACATCGAATGAACATTGTATGCTCCTTGTGGGATATGATGAGAAAAACTATTATTTTAATGATCCCTATGACAATAACGGTGTGATCGGATATCCGAAAGAAATTGTTGAAAGAAGACATGCCGCTCAGCATAGTATGGCATTGGGTGTAACTGAAGAAAAATATTAAAATTCACAAAAACTTATTTTACAAACAGAAAGATATCTGCTATAGTATATCTTGGTTACAGTAAATACGTTATGATTGCAGATAGAAAGAAGTGTTTATTTTGCGAAAGAAATCACACATACTTTTAGCAAGATATCTGGCAGACCAGATGCCTGCTAATGAGAGCTTACAGTCACATAGAAAAGCATTTTGTCTTGGAAATATTCTTCCGGACATTCAGCCATCCTTTGTAACCAAGAGACATGAATATTTTGGCACCTTTGATGAGGTACAGGGAAAGATCTACCATTTGATAGAGAAGAGTACAGGTAAATGCAATGACCGGGTGTTCTGGAGAAGAGCCGGTGAGATCATGCATTATATTGCAGATTATTTTACATTTCCGCATAATAAGACATTTGACGGTTCTCTGCGTCAGCATAATACTTATGAGAAACATCTGAAGAATGAACTCAAGGATTTTGTTGAAAGCGGCAGGGCGGATATTTATGTGGAGAAGAACCTGCGTTTTGATTCATTGAATCAGCTGACTGATTATATCAGAGAGCGACATAAGGTCTATCTTGACAGGAAACGTTCGATCGATGAGGATATACATTATATTCTCAGCGTGTGCTTTCAGGTATTTCAGGGATTGTTTCAGCTTTGTCTTCGGACAGCTGTCCAGGGAGTGCCAGCAGCAGATATCTGAAAATATGAAAAAAATATGAAATTTACCCAAATCCGCCGGAGTGTTACACTCCGGCGGTTGATTTTGAAAAAACAGTATGCTAAAATAAGCACAGTTATTAAGTAAGTTAGAAGATTTTAACATGTTTCTTTCTGTAAGAGAGAAATATGGCCGCAGAAGGGAGTTTTTTTTGCAGGATGAAAAATAAATATCTGACAAAGTGTTTATGCATTACAATGATTTCAGCAATGGTTTTATCCAGTCCGATGTCTATTCTGGCTGCAGATGAAGAGATAGAAGCCTCTGGTGATTTCAGTGATGGCAGCGACCTGGGCGATGGCGCTGAAGCAGAAACGCCGACGCCGGAGCCAACGACAGCCCCGGAGCCAACGACAGCCCCGGAGCCAACGACAGCCCCGGAGCCGACAACAGCGCCGGAACCGACAACAGCACCTGAGCCAACGACAGCACCTGATCCTACCGTCGAACCGACAACAACACCGGAGCCGACAACAGTGCCTGATCCTACTGCAACAGTGACACCGGCACCGACAGTGACACAGACACCGACGGCAGCAGTTCCGGAGGCAGTTGCCAAATTGATCGATCAGATCAGAACCCTGGCAGATCAGACGCTTACCTTGAAGGATGAAGCAAAAGTGCAGGCGCTCAGAAAGGCATACAACAATCTGACAAGTGATCAGCAGACAATGGTGACGAATTACCAGGCGCTGGTCAGTATGGAAGAGAAGATTACAGCACTTAAGAAGAAACAGAATGGCGATAATGGAAATAATACAGATATTTCTGACGGAACCAAGACAGATGTGACTGGTAAGACAGGTACACCGGTTTATTATGTGTCGAATCTTCATGCCGGCAAGGATTTTTATCTGGACAGCCTGAAAGAAAATTATCAGCTTAGTTTCTCTGATGATTTTTCATCTGTAATGGATGAGATTGAGAAGGAGTATAAGCAAAAGAATAAGCTGACAGATGCCAGTGACAACAGAGATGACGGTCTTACCACATCAGCAGATTCTCTTCTTGTCCGTAACTGGCAGGATATCCTTGCTGTTTATGTGTACGAGCAGAGCCAGAAGGGTGTTAAGGAATTTAAGCTGGATTCTTCCAGCAAGGACGAACTCGCCAAAATCTTTGAGAAGATGAATCCGATAGTACGCGACAAAGAGAATAACACCCATGTTTCCTATGGAAATTATCATATCAATACTTACATTAAGCAGAATAATATCGCACAGGATCAGAGAGGAACTCTTAAGAAATATGTAGAGACGGACTGTAAGCTTCTCTGTGCGATAGTTACGGATGCCAGGGGCTTTGTGCGCCAGAGTGTCGGAGATGATATTTCTGAGGAACGTGTTAATGTTATCACAGCTGCATATTCTCTGATCGGTGAGGTTGGTTATTTCTGGGGTGGTAAATCCACAGTGATCGGTAAGGACTCAAGCTGGGGAACTGCTGAGAAGGTTTCAGCGGCCGGAAGTCCGAGTACAGGAACTACCAGAGCATATGGACTGGACTGCAGTGGCTTTGTTACATGGGCTGTGATCAACGGATATGACAGTACAAATATGCAGAACAGCGTTGGAGACGGAACCTCAGATCAATGGGAGAAGGCCAATGTAGTCAGTGAGCAGGATGCACAGCCGGGAGATCTGGTATTTCAGAATGGTCCGGAATCCGGAAGTGATAATCATGTAGGCATCATCTGCGGCAAGACAGATGCGGGAGACTGGATCGCAGTACATTGTTCTTCCAGCAAAAACGGAGTTACTGTTGGTGAGGCATATGGAGCAAGCTTCCGCTATATCCGTCAGCCGTCATTTTATCCGACAGAGGAAGAACTTGCCCAGATGGTCAGTGACGGTGAGACAGCAGACAATGCGCAGGCTCAGGAAGTAAGTACAGATACATTAGAAACGTCAGATGGAGATTTTATATCAGATACAGCACTCCTGACAGGTACAGCAGGAACCAAAGAGGATACGAAGGAAGATACAACCGGAGTTGATATCAGTTTTGAAGATGATATTAATATCGGACAGGACGATACAGAAGATATGTTGTCTGACGGAACTACTGTTGAAAGTGCAACCGTAGAAATGACAGACAGCCTTAAGCAAATCCTCAAAAAAGGAACGACAGTTTCTTCTAAGAATGATGCGGTGATTTATCCGCAGCAGCCGGATAACAGTGATATTCAGATAGAATTTGAGGATTGACAGCTGAGAGAGACCCGCGAAGATCTTTGCATGATTTTCGCGGGTTTTTTCCTTGGCCTTCTGAACATCCATAATACAGACTCTTTTTTCGTTGTGCTATAATGAAAGATGAGGCATAACTGTTCAAAGGGAAAATGAGAATATTTTTTGTCATATAATAGTAAGAGAACTGAACGGCCTCAAAATATCAGGAAAACAGAGGAATAAGAGATGAGAAAACACAGGTTGCCTCAAAAAGTATGCCTGTTTATAATTTTGGCTGTTATTCTGGGATGGGGCGTGAATACGTGCTTCCATAAATTGGCAGATAACGGTGACAGTACAGACCAGAAGGCTGTGATCACGGATGTGACGAAGGGGATTTTTGACAGGGAGCCTTCGGAGGTACAGAATTTGCGGGAGCAAAGCGTAGCGGATACGGATGAGGAAGGCTATCAGGAATATTATTTTCATCTTCTTGAAGAGTCTGAGAAAAGAATTTATCGGGAGATGTTAAACGGAATCCGAAAGAGAGAAAATGGTTTTTATCTGACTACTTCGGAGGAAACAAAGATTAATAAGGTTTACCATGCACTTCTTAAGGATCATCCGGAACTGTTCTGGGTTCATAACCGTCAGGAGGTATATACAACTTCCTATCAGGGAAGTGATTACTGTGAGTTTTCTCCGGGTTATACATACACAGAAGAAGAAATAACAGAGATCCGGCAGGCAATGTACAATGCCAGAGAAGCAGTCAGCAGTCTGATCCCGGAGGGAGCAGACACCTATGAGAAGGTTAAGACGGTTTATTCCTACATCATTGATACAGCGGAATATGCTTCTTCCGAGGATGACCAGAATGTAGCAGGGATTTTCTGGAGAAAACAGGCGGTTTGTGCCGGATATGCGAGAGCAGTGCAGTATCTTCTGGAACAATTGGAAGTTCCCTGTATTTACGTAGAGGGAGATACCAGAGACAGCGATGAGGGTCATGCATGGAATATTGTACAGATTGACGGACAGTATTATTATGTGGATGCGACCAATGGTGATCAGCCAAGGTTTCTTGAGGGAGATGCAGTCCAGCTTGCGGAGCATAAGACCATTATTTATGACTATCTGTGTCCGTTTCCGCAGGAATATGAGCAGGTGTATACTGCTTCGAAAGAATTTTCGTTACCGGAATGTACGGCAACGGATAAGAATTTTTATGTACTGAATCAGGCATATTTTGATATGTATGATTATCAGACTTTGTATGATTACTGCTGTATGCGGCTGGATAACGGGGCGGCAGTTGTGCGCTTCAAGTTCAAAAACCAGGAAGATTTTGACCAGGTTTACCAGGAGTGGATCCAGAGCGGCGGCAGTGAAGATATTCAGAATGTGGCAAGATATTATATGGGACTTTACGGACTCAGCACGGTGGAATATCATTATGGAGTTCTGGATAATCTCAAGACTATGTACTTTATGTTTTAGGAGGCGCGTTATGACGGGAATATTACAACAGATAATGGGTACCATGGAACAGACACGGACAATGTCGGCCCTGGACAGTGTTTCAATGATCGGATTTGCAGCTCTTCTTGTTCTGGGAATAATCAACTGTGTCCTTGGATACAGACTGCTTCGTTTCTGGATGATGCTGTTCGGATTCCTGATCGGAGGCGGTATTGGTCTTGGTGTGGCCTATACTATGGGAATTCAGGAAAAATATATGTATGCGGTGATTATGATCGGAGTTGGAATTCTGCTTGCAGTGATCGCTTTCCTCAGTTACAAGATCGGAATTTTTGTGATCGGAGCCGGTATTGGACTGGGACTTGGAATTTATGTGTTTCATCCGACTACTTCGCTGGTCTTTTTCTTCTGTCTTCTGCTGGGAGTCGGACTTGGTGCACTTGCCATGAAATGGGCAAGAGAAGTTCTGATCGTTGGAACCAGTCTTCTTGGAGGTGCGATGGCGGGGATTTCGCTGGCAAAGCTTGGAGGACTGGATGATATTCCCTATGGTTTGGGACTGAGTGCACTCTGTGCTTTACTTGGTATGCTGATTCAGTTTGCGACAAATCGCCGTGTCGTAATAGAAGAAGAGGAATATGAGCCGGAAAGGGTCAAAAAAGTCAAAAGAAATCCCGGCTACAGGGACAGCGCTGAGTATCCTTCAGACAGAAGAGCGGCAATAGAAGAAGAATCAGGATGCCAGAGAAAGCCTAAGAGTCGTGAGACCAATTCGCAAGAATATGCTCCTGCCAGACGGAAGCGAGTGGTAGATGTTCCGCTTGAAAATAAAAAAACACGCAGGACCAGACAGGACGAACAGGAACTGGATTTGGAGGGGACTGTGGTATATCGCCCGAAGAGGTCTGCGGCATCTGCAGACAGAACTGTAAATGTCAGAAGCGGTAATGTCAGAAGTGCGGGGAAGACCAGACATGATATTTATGAGAAGGATCGGTATGATGATTACTATGATGATTATGATGATGGATATTATGACAGAGAACCGATCGATGAAGAATTTCTGGATGAGCAGGTGATTCAGGAAATGATGGATGAGGATGACCGCGAGGGAGAAGAAATATGGAATAAGATTTCCAGAAAGAATACAAAGAAAAACACCGGACGAAACAAAAATGCCAGGTAAGAGGCAGGAAAGAAGGACAGAATGGCAAAAGAAGCAAAGACAAATGCAATGAGGATGTTGGATCGTCAGAAAATCAAATACGAGGCATTTCCTTATGAATGTGATGAGTTTATAGATGGAATCCACAGTGCTGACTTAATCGGTGCACCCTATGAGCAGTCGTTTAAAACGCTTATTATGGAGGGAAAAAGCGGAGGATATTATGTGTTTGTAGTGCCGATAGAGAAGGAAGTTGATCGTAAGGCGGCTGCCAGAGCTGTCGGAGAGAAAGCAGTTGACATGATACATGTCAAAGATATTCTCAAGATCAGCGGATATGTGAGAGGTGGCTGCAGTCCTCTGGGAATGAAGAAACCATATCCGACAGTATATGACGCATCTGCCGGAGATTTTTCTGAGATTTATGTGAGCGGAGGAAGGATAGGCCTCACACTTAAGGTTCCTCTGAAGCCACTTCTTGAGGTTACAAATGGGAAGCTTGCAGATATTACAATGAAAGACTGATAGCTGTGAAGGTACTGAAGTGAACAGTTATATAAAAATCCCCTGTGCTGTCTGATGACAGAAGCAGGGGATTTTGTTACTTTATAATATTCAAAAAATATACGCCAATCCTTAGTTATCGGATGCATCTTCCTCGTTGATCTCGAATACATGACGTTTCTTGGCCATTTCATCGCTTGCCAGATATTCGTCGTAGGTTGTGATCTTGTCGATCAGTTTTCCGTCAGGAAGGATTTCCATGATGCGGTTTGCAGTTGTCTGCACAAACTGATGGTCGTGTGAGGTAAAAAGAATAACACCCGGGAATTTGATCAGACCATTGTTGAGTGCAGTGATGCTTTCCATATCGAGGTGGTTGGTAGGCTCGTCAAGGATCAGGATGTTGGCACCGGAGATCATCATCTTGGATAACAGACAACGAACTTTCTCACCACCGGAGAGAACACGGACTTTCTTGACACCGTCTTCGCCAGGGAAAAGCATTCTTCCGAGGAAACCACGCACATAAGTTGCATCCTTGATCTCGGAATACTGTGTCAGCCAGTCTGTAATGGTAAGATCATTGTCGAATTCCTGTGTATTGTCCTTCGGGAAATAAGCCTGGGAAGTAGTAACACCCCATTTGTAAGTTCCTTCATCCGGTTCCAGTTCACCAGTAAGGATGCGGAAGAAAGTAGTGATTGCCTGTTCGTTGGCACCGACAAAAGCAACCTTGTCATCATGGCCGAGTGTAAAGCTGATGTTGTCAAGAACTTTAACGCCATCGATAGTCTTGGAAAGGTTTTCTACCATGAGGACTTCATTTCCGATCTCGCGGTTTGGACGGAAATCAATGTAAGGATATTTACGGCTAGACGGACGCATATCGTCAAGCTGGATTTTTTCCAGGGCACGCTTACGGGAAGTTGCCTGCTTGGATTTGGATGCGTTGGCACTGAATCGGGAAATAAATTCCTGAAGTTCTTTGATTTTTTCTTCTTTTTTCTTGTTGGCTTCCTTCATCTGTTTGATGAGAAGCTGGCTGGATTCGAACCAGAAATCATAGTTTCCGGCATACAGCTGAATCTTGCCATAATCAATATCCGCAGTATGTGTGCAGACTTTATTAAGGAAATAACGGTCATGGGATACAACGATGACGGTATTGTCAAAGTTGATCAGGAATTCTTCGAGCCATTCGATAGCCGGAAGATCAAGATGGTTGGTAGGCTCATCGAGGAGAAGGATATCCGGGTTTCCAAAAAGTGCCTGTGCCAGAAGAACCTTGACCTTCTGGCTTCCGGTAAGGTCAGCCATCTGTGTATAGTGGAGTTCGGATTCGATGCCAAGTCCGTTAAGAAGAGTTGCGGCATCGGATTCTGCTTCCCAGCCGTTCATCTCTGCGAATTCACCTTCGAGTTCGCTTGCACGGATTCCATCTTCGTCAGTGAAATCTTCCTTGGCATAGATGGCTTCTTTTTCTTTCATAATCTCATACAGTCTGGCATTTCCCATAATGACGGTATCAAGAACCTGAAAGGAGTCGTATTTGAAGTGATCCTGCTGCAGGAAAGAAAGACGCTGACCGGGAGTGATCACAATGTCTCCGTTGGTCGGCTCAAGCTGTCCGGAAAGAATTTTAAGGAAAGTAGACTTACCGGCACCGTTGGCACCAATCAGACCATAGCAGTTTCCTTCTGTGAATTTGATGTTGACATCTTCAAAAAGAGCCTTCTTGCCAACACGCAGTGTAATATTATTTGCTGAAATCATAAAGTACCTCTTTTCTTGATTATGGTTTCTTAGTATTCTTTTTGTTTTTTATGCATTCACACCTCATTGTACAGTAAAAAGAGGATTTTGCAAGACTTAATCCCGGATTTTTCCGAAAAAACAGAGAAGCTGTTGAATTTGATTAAAATAAAGATGATAAGATATAAAAAAATGTTGAATTTATACAAAGATGTTGATATAATCTACAGGATGAGCTGTAGTAAGAAACAAAAGGTACGAAAACAAATAAAGGGCATATTGGAGAAGGATGCCTGAGAGACAGTTGGGAGAGGGCTTAAACTATGTTGATTACCAGGGAATGTGATTATGCAGTCAGGGTCGTCCGTGCACTTGCGGACAGCAGGAGAATGAGTGTGGGTGAAATCTGTGAAAAGGAATTTATCACAGCACCGTTTGCTTACAAGATTCTCAAGAAGCTTCAGAAAGCGGGGATCGTAAAGGGATTCCGGGGAGTACATGGGGGGTACTCACTGAATCGGGTGGCGAAAGAGCTGACACTTTATGATGTCTATACGGCGATAGATCCGGAATTCTTTATTATAGACTGTCTGGAGCCGGGATATCAGTGTACGTGTGATGGGAGCGGAAACCAGGCATGTACGGTACACAGGGAGCTTCAAAGAGTTCAGAAAGAACTATGCAAAATGCTTCAGGAGAAGAATCTGGAGGATATTTTTCATTTGGAAAACAGAAACAGGCTGTGAGAGAACAGCCATAGTGGATGTCAGAAATTGTTGCAGTTCACCAAAAGTAAGCGGACTGCAACTTTTTTTGTATGTAAATATATACAGAAAAATTACAATCCAGATTGGACAATCCAAAAGGCTTATGCTATAATAATGAATGGACTTTTAGACCACATACTGGTCTAGAGATAAAAATTATTTTCATCATACCTTTAAGGAGGAAAACAAACTATGGCAAGAAAGATGAAAACCATGGATGGTAACCATGCAGCCGCTCATGCTTCTTATGCATACTCAGATGTAGCTGCTATTTACCCGATTACTCCTTCATCTGTTATGGCGGAAGCAACAGATGAGTGGGCTACTCAGGGAAGAAAGAACATTTTTGGACAGGAAGTACAGGTTACAGAGATGCAGTCTGAGGCAGGTGCTGCAGGTGCAGTACACGGATCTCTGGCAGCAGGTGCCCTGACAACTACTTATACTGCATCCCAGGGTCTTCTTCTTATGATCCCGAACCTTTACAAAATCGCTGGTGAGCAGCTTCCGGGCGTTATCAACGTATCCGCTCGTGCACTTGCTTCTCACGCACTTTCTATCTTTGGAGACCACTCCGACGTTATGGCATGTCGTCAGACCGGATGTGCAATGCTCTGCGAATCTTCCGTACAGGAAGTAATGGACCTTACACCGGTTGCTCATCTTGCAGCAATCAAAGGTAAAGTTCCGTTCATCAATTTCTTCGATGGATTCCGTACATCTCACGAGATCCAGAAGATCGAGACATGGGATTATGAGGATCTGAAGGACATGGCAGATATGGAAGCTATCCAGGCATTCCGTGACCATGCACTCAACCCGAACCATCCATGTCAGAGAGGTTCTGCTCAGAACCCGGATATCTTCTTCCAGGCAAGAGAAGCATGTAACCCGTTCTACGATGCTCTTCCGGCAGTAGTTCAGGAATACATGGACAAAGTAAACGAAAAGATCGGAACAGACTATAAACTGTTCAACTACTACGGAGCAGAAGATGCTGAGCACATCATCATCGCTATGGGTTCCGTAAACGATACAATCGAGGAGACAATCGATTACCTTGCAGCAGCAGGCAAAAAAGTCGGTGTTGTTAAAGTTCGTCTTTACAGACCATTCTGCGCTCAGGCCCTGATCGATGTTATCCCGGATTCCGTTAAACAGATCAGCGTTCTCGACAGAACAAAAGAGCCAGGAGCACTTGGCGAGCCTCTGTACCTTGACGTTGTTGCTGCATTAAAGGACAGCAAATTCAAAGACGTTAAGATCTTTACAGGACGTTATGGTCTTGGTTCCAAAGATACTACACCGGCACAGATCGTTGCAGTATATGAGAACACAACAAAAGAAAAATTCACAATCGGTATTGTTGATGATGTTACAAACCTTTCCCTGGAAACAGGTGCACCGCTTGTTACAACTCCTGAAGGAACTACAAACTGTAAGTTCTGGGGACTTGGAGCAGATGGTACTGTAGGTGCAAACAAGAACTCCATCAAGATCATCGGTGATAACACAGACATGTACGCTCAGGCTTACTTCGATTATGACTCCAAGAAGTCCGGCGGTGTTACAATGTCTCACCTTCGTTTCGGTAAGAAACCGATCAAATCCACATACCTGATCCACAAAGCAAACTTTGTTGCATGTCATAATCCGTCCTATGTAAACAAATACAACATGGTTCAGGAACTTGTTGACGGTGGTACATTCCTTCTTAACTGTGCATGGGATATGGAAGGTCTTGAGAAACATCTTCCGGGACAGGTTAAAGCATTCATTGCTAACCATGGTATCAAATTCTACACCATCGACGGTGTGAAGATCGGTATCGAGACCGGCATGGGACCAACACGTATCAACACAATCCTTCAGTCTGCATTCTTCAAACTTACAGGAATCATTCCGGAAGAGCAGGCAATCGAACTGATGAAAGCAGCTGCTAAAGCTACTTACGGACGTAAAGGTGATGATATTGTTCAGAAAAACTGGGCAGCTATCGATGCCGGTGCAAAACAGGTTGTAGAGATTCAGGTTCCGGAAAGCTGGAAAGATGCAGAGGATGAGGGACTCTTCATGGCTCATGCAACTCACGGCGCTCAGGATGCTCAGGATTTCGTAAACAACATCCAGTGCAAGATCAATGCTCAGGAAGGTAATTCACTCCCTGTATCCGCATTTACAGAATATGTTGATGGTACTACACCGTCCGGAACAGCAGCATACGAAAAACGTGGTATTGCTGTAAACGTACCGGTATGGCAGCCAGAAAACTGTATCCAGTGTAACCGTTGTGCTTATGTCTGCCCACACGCAGCAATCCGTCCGGTAGCACTGACAGAAGAAGAAGCAGCTAACGCTCCTGAGGGAATGGCTACACTTCCAATGACAGGAATGAAAGAATACAAATTCACCATGACTGTATCAGCTTATGACTGTACAGGATGTGGTTCCTGTGCAAATGTCTGCCCAGGCAAGAAAGGTGCAAAAGCCCTTGCTATGGAAAACATGGAAGCAAACGCAGGACTTCAGAAATTCTTCGATTACGGAAGAGAACTTCCGATCAAAGAAGAAGTTGTTGCTAAATTCAAAGAAACAACTGTTAAGGGAAGCCAGTTCAAACAGCCTCTGCTCGAGTTCTCCGGAGCATGTGCAGGTTGTGGTGAAACACCTTACGCTAAACTGATCACACAGCTGTTCGGTGACAGAATGTACATTGCAAATGCTACAGGATGCTCCTCTATCTGGGGTAACTCTTCACCGTCTACACCATATACAACCAACGCTAAGGGACAGGGTCCGGCATGGGCTAACTCACTGTTCGAGGATAACGCTGAGTTCGGTTATGGTATGCTTCTTGCTCAGAGAGCTATCCGTGATGGCCTCAAAGCAAAAGTTGAAGCTGTTGTAGCAGAAGGCAAAGATGAAGCAGTGAAAGAAGCTGGTCAGGAATGGCTGGATACATTCTCTGTTGGAGCAACAAACGGTGCAGCAACAGACAAACTGATCGCAGCTCTTGAAGCATGCGGATGTGACGCAGCAAAAGAAATCCTTGCTCAGAAGAATTATCTGTCCAAGAAATCCCAGTGGATCTTCGGTGGTGACGGATGGGCTTACGATATCGGATTCGGTGGTGTTGACCATGTTCTCGCAAGCGGACGTGACATCAACGTTATGGTATTCGATACAGAGGTTTACTCCAACACAGGCGGACAGTCCTCTAAATCTACACCGACAGGTGCTATCGCTCAGTTCGCAGCTGGCGGTAAAGAGACCAAGAAGAAAGATATGGCTTCCATCGCAATGAGCTATGGCTATGTATACGTAGCACAGATCTCTATGGGTGCTGACTTCAACCAGACTGTTAAAGCAATCGCTGAAGCAGAAGCTTATCCGGGACCGTCTCTGATCATTGCATACGCTCCATGTATCAACCATGGTATCAAGAAAGGTATGGCAAAAGCTCAGACAGAAGAAGAACTGGCAGTTAAGTGCGGATACTGGCACAACTTCCGCTTCAACCCGGCAGCAGACAAGAAGTTTGCTCTGGATTCCAAGACACCGGATATGGAGAACTACATGGACTTCCTGAACGGCGAGGTTCGTTACAACTCCTTACAGCGTCAGAATCCTGAGAAAGCAGCAAGACTGTTTGCTAAGAACGAATCTGAAGCAAAAGCAAGATATGACTATCTGAATAAGCTCGTAGCTATGTACGGCGAAGAAGAATAATTCAGAGTTAATGTTGGCCGCGGTACTCTATGTACCGCGGCTTTTTTCTTCATATCGAACATGGATTTTTATGAAAGAGAATGACATGAATAAGAAACTGGACAAAAAAAGAAATACAGATTTTTATCTGCTGTATACAGCAGCCTTTCTGGCAGTTGCCCTGGCACTGTATCTCAGATTTTTTACAAACGGGAAATCACTTGTCTGGAGTCATGACGGAGTGCCACAGCATCTGAATTCGCTGGCATATTACGGGAGATATCTGAGACAGGTCCTTTATACATTGTTCATAGAACATAAATTATCTCTGCCATTGTGGGATATGCATATCGGATATGGTTCAGATATACTGACTACTCTGCATTATTATGTGATCGGGGATCCTCTGACCTTGCTGGCGGTGTTTGTTCCTGAATCCAAAACAGAAACATTGTATGCGTTTCTGATCTTTCTGCGTATTTATCTGGCTGGAATCGCATTCAGCAGATACAGCTTTTACCATAAGAATTCAAAACAGGCTACCTTTGTGGGAACGATGATTTACATTTTTGCGGGCTGGACGATCTACGCTGCAATGAAGCATCCGTATTTCTCCAATCCGATGATCTATCTGCCTTTGATTCTTCTGGGGATTGATAAGATTTACAAAAAAGAAAAGCCTTATACATTCATCTGGTCCGTTGCCCTGGCAGGCCTTTCTAATTTTTATTTCTTTTATATGCTGGGGATTTTTATGGTTCTCTATGCGGCATTTCGATATTTTGACCTGTTTGCAGACAGGAGCCTTAAGAATATCGGAAAGTGGCTGGGGATTTTTGCGGTATATTCTGTGATTGCAGTGATGATCGCTGCGGTGATCCTTCTTCCTGTGATCATTCCGGTGTTTGGAACAGACCGGTTCGGAGCAGAAAATTATGTACCGCTGTTTTATGACAAAATTTATTACGAAAAATATCTTGGATGTCTGATCGGAGAGAATATGATCCAGTGGGGAGTTGCCGGTTATACGGCAGTGTCCCTTGCAGGTGTTTTTGTGCTGTTCGCAAAGAAAAAGAAATATACAGTGCTCAAAGCCGGGTTTGTGCTTCTGAATAGCTTTCTGCTGCTTCCGTTTGCCGGTCATGTTCTGAATGGATTTTCCTATGTTTCCAATCGATGGATCTGGGCATATGGAATGCTGATCGCATACATCTTTGTAAAAATATATCCGGAACTGTTTTCGCTTACTCTCAAAGAAAAGCGGAAGGTATTCGTGATGCTTCTGGTCTACTGTGTTCTGGCACTTCTTCCGGAAGCAGCGAGAACGCAGAGAAACCTTATGGCAATGATCCTTCTGACACTTTCCGTGTTTACCGTACTTTCCTATGGAAATATTTTTGTGAGAGAACGAAATCTCTGTCTGATGATCGCAGGCTTTCTGATCGCAGGTATTTTGTTTAACATTGCTTATCAGTATTCCTACGAAAAGGATTATCTTTCAGAATTTACTGACAGCGGTGAGGCGTTGGAAAAGCTGGAGACAGGTGTTGATCTGGCTGTTCTGGACACCGGGGATGATTCCATATACCGTTATGACCAGATGGATGCTTCTTCCAGTGAAAATTCTTCGATGCAGATGGGAACGAACAGTACTGCTTATTATTTCAGTGTTGCGAGTTCAAGCATTGCCAATTTCTTTGATGAAATGTATCTGAATACACCGTGGGAACAGCATTATGACAATCTGGACGGAAGAACCATCCTGGACCGTCTGGCTTCTGTGAAATATTTTGTTGTCAAAAAAGGAGAAGAAGCCTATCTTCCGTATGGCTATTCCAGGCTTTGCGGACAGGCAGAGAAAAAAAGCAAAACCTATCTGGCATATGCAAATGAGGATGCCCTGCCGCTTGGATATACCTATGATTCCTGGATATCAGAAAAAGATTACAGTGAAATGTCTGTGACAGAAAAACAGCAGGCGCTTTTACAGGGCGTGGTCTTAAAGGAGAGCTTTCTTCCGAAGGCAGAACTCAGCTTTAATGATCAGGAAATCCCTTATTATACTTCAGAGGGAAAGGGATGCCGCCTCAAAAACGGCAAGATCATTGTCACATCAGAAAATGCACAGCTTAAGCTGGTATTCGAGGGTGAAGAGAACGCAGAAACTTATCTTGTCGCAGAAGGCCTGGATTACGACGGATTGTCTCCAAGGGAGATGATCAGTGACAAAAAATGGGAAAAAATGACAACTTATGAGCAGAATAAGCTTCTGGAAGAAAATGGCAGATGGCGTTACTGGAAAGAAAGTCAGAAAGCATCCATCCAGCTCGGAGGGCGTTTTCTCAAAAAATCTATCCGGATCTTTACGGATAAATATAATGCGTACAGCGGCAAGCATAATTTTCTGTGTAATACCGGATATAGCGAAAAGGGCCGTCATACGATCACCCTCACCTTTGAAAATACAGGAGTTTACAGCTTTGACAGCCTTAAGGTATACTCTCAGCCAATGACAGGGATCGACAGGCAGACCAGAAAGCTTAAGGAGGAAGTCCTTACAGATATAAAAACCCAGAATAACGAGATCAGTGGAAAGATTTCTCTTTCTGACAGGAAAGCACTGGTGTTTTCAATCCCATACAGTGAAGGATGGATAGCGTATGTTGATGGAGAAAAAACCGAGATACAGGAAGCAAATACCATGTACATGGCACTGGAATTACCAAAGGGAGAGCATGAGATCCGCCTGGTATACAGTACGCCATATCTTAAGACAGGTCTGTGCTTGACTTGCATCGGGGTATTGTGCTACATTGTGTTAGTGCTAATAAACAGAAAGAAAAAGAGGTTTCAAAAATCATGAAAAATATACTGTCAGTTGTGCTTCCAGCCTATAATGAAGGCCTTATGGTGGGAAAGACCTGCAGGGTCCTTGGGGAAGTACTGAAGGGAGCGGGAATTCCGTATGAACTGGTTCTTGTAAATGATGGCTCCAGTGATAATACCTGGGAAGAAATCCTCAAGGCAGGTCACAAGGATCCGGCAGTGTTAGGCGTTCGTTTCTCCAGAAATTTCGGGAAAGAAGCAGCGGTTTTTGCAGGAATGGCACAGGCATCAGGGGATGTTGTTGCGGTTATGGACTGTGATCTCCAGCATCCGCCGGAAACACTGATAGAAATGTACGATCTCTGGAAACAGGGGTATGAGGTGATCGAGGGTGTCAAGAAAAGTCGTGGAAAAGAAAGCTTTTTTCACAGGGAAAGTGCAGGATTTTTCTATGGAATTATGTCCAAAGCGACAGGAATAGATATGCAGAATGCATCTGATTTCAAGATGATGGACCGTCAGGTTGTAGACAATATCCTTGCTATGCCGGAGAGAAATATGTTCTTTCGTGCAACTTCCTCCTGGGTTGGATTTAAGACGACATCCGTGGAGTTTGAGGTTCACGAAAGAGAGGCGGGAGAGACGAAATGGTCTACCTGGTCTCTTGTCAAATACGCGTTTACAAATATTGTGGCTTTTACAACTCTGCCGCTCCAGTTTGTGACGATCGGAGGAGGAATCTGTTTTCTGGGTTCGCTGATCCTGATCATTTATTCGCTGATCCAGTATTTTACCGGACATGCAGTGGAGGGATACACAACCACGCTTCTGGTGCTTCTCCTGATTGGAAGTGCGATCATGCTGAGCCTTGGTATAATAGGATATTATATTGCCAAGATCTATGAGGAAGTCAAGCGCCGTCCGCGTTATATTGTTTCCAGAATCGTGCGGGGCGGTGAGGATGTTTCCGAGACTGTCAGACATGACGGAAGATAGGAGATTATTATTATGAAGAAACTAAAAGCGTTGATTCTGCACTTTTATCAGAATGATGTGATCCGCTATGTGTTCTTTGGAGGATGTACGACCCTTGTGAATCTGGTCTGCTTCTTTGTACTTCGAAAATGCAGAGTGGAACTGAATATTGCAAACCTGATCTCGATCATTACGGCAATCCTGTTTGCCTATGTCGTTAATTCCAGATATGTATTTCAGGATAAATGTGAAACATTTAAGGATCATATTCGTCCGTTCTGTAAATTTATCAGTGCACGTCTGGTGACAATGGTGATAGAGGTCGGAGGCGTGTGGCTTCTTGTCGAAGTGTGCAAAATGAACGATATGGCAGGAAAATTTATCACGCAGTTTATTGTCCTTGCTTTAAATTACATATTCAGTAAATTTTTTGTTTTTACAACAGGAAAAAGTAAAAAATCTGATCTTACAGATTAGAATCAGAAATCGGGGGATTTTAAAATGACATTAGAAGAAACACTTCAGAAAATTCATCCGCTGGATGAAAAAGCAATGGAGATTTCCAGGAAGAGATGGGACAGCATCGCCAAGCCTCTGCATTCTCTTGGGAAAATGGAAGATATCATTGTTCAGATTGCCGGAATCACAGGAAGTCCGGATATGAACCTTTCAAAACGTGCACTGGTTGCCATGTGTGCAGATAATGGTGTGGTAGAAGAGGGAGTGACACAGACCGGACAGGAGGTTACTGCAATTGTTGCAGAGAACTTCCTCTCAGGTGCTACCTCCGCCTGTACCATGTGCCGTCAGTGTGGAACAGATGTGTATCCGGTAGATGTCGGAATGGCTGTGGACACAAAGGTTCCGACAGATCTTAAGGTAGCCATGGGAACAAAAAACATGGTAAAAGAACCGGCAATGACAAGAGAAGAGGCAGTAAGAGGAATTGAGGCGGGAATCGAGATGGTATCAAGACTCAAAGCCAGAGGATATGGCCTCATTGCAACCGGTGAGATGGGAATCGGAAATACCACGACCAGCAGCGCAGTGGCAGCTGTTCTTCTTAACTGTCCTGTGGAGGAGATGACAGGACGCGGAGCCGGACTCTCCAGTGAGGGGCTGAACCGTAAGATCACAGCGATCGGAAAAGCGATTGAGAAGCATCAGCCGGATCCGGAAGATCCGATCGATGTCCTTGCAAAGGTCGGAGGGCTTGACATTGCAGGTATGACAGGCGTTTTCCTTGGCGGCGCAGCACTTGGAGTTCCGATTGTGATCGATGGTTTTATTTCCTGCGTTTCAGCACTGATCGCACAGAGGATCTGCCCGGTGGCAGGAGATTATATGATCGCTTCACATGTGTCAAAAGAACCGGCAGCACGTCTGATTCTTACATCCCTTGGCAAAGAAGCTGTACTCCATGGGGATATGTGCCTTGGTGAGGGAAGCGGTGCAGTGGCATTGTTCCCGTTCATTGATATGGGCGTGGCTGTCTATCAGTCTATGAGTACTTTTGATGAGATTCATGTAGAACAGTATGAGGAGCTTGCCTGAGATGATGATTCTTGTAACGGGAGGAAGCGGGAGCGGGAAATCTGCATTTGCCGAAGATCAGGTGGTGGCTTTTGGCGAAGCAGAGAGAATCTATATTGCTACCATGTTTCCTTTTGACGAAGAAAGCAGAAAAAGAGTACAGCGTCATCAGAATATGCGTAAGGGAAAGGGCTTTGAGACCATTGAATGTTATACCGGACTTGAACGGGTGAGGGTGCCGGAGGGAAGTACCGTTCTTCTGGAATGTATGTCAAATCTTGCGGCAAATGAGATGTTCCAGGAAGATGGTGCCCATGAGAGGACGGTTCAGGAAATCCAAAAAGGCGTGAAGTCTCTTCGCGAGCAGGCAGGAAATCTGGTGATCGTCACAAATGAGATTTTTTCTGAGGCGGTTTCCTATGAAGGGGAGACCAGAACCTACCAGGAGTATCTTGGGAAGATCAATCAGGAGCTTGCCCTGCTTGCGGATGAGGTTGTGGAAGTGGTTTACGGAATTCCAATCTATCACAAAAAGAAAAAAGGAGGCGCTTCCGGTGAAGAGTCTGTGGAATAGTTTTAAGATTGCATTTGCCATGTTTTCCAAGATTCCTATGCCTCAGGCAGAATGGACAGAAGAAAATATGCGGTATATGCTGTGCTTTTTTCCGTTTGTAGGAGCGGCAGCCGGCATACTCACACTTGGTGTGAACTGGCTGGGCGAGTACTTCGGCTTCGGTACAGGATTTATGGCAATGGCGTTGATTCTGGTGCCGGTTTTTGTGACCGGTGGAATCCATGTGGATGGACTTTTGGATACCTCGGATGCTTTGAGCTCCTGGAGAGACAGAGAAAAACGTCTGGAGATACTTAAAGATTCTCATGCAGGTGCGTTTGCTGTGATCACAGCGTGCGTGTATTTTCTGGTTTTATATGGCGGGTTCAACCAGATTGCCGGAAACCGGACAGCGATCAAGATCCTGGCGCTTGGATATATGGTGTCCAGATGTTTTTCAGGAATTGGCGTGATCATGCTGCCGAAAGCCAGCGCAGGCGGAACGGTGGCGGAATTTTCCCGCAAGGCACAGGATAAAACAGTAAGAAATACGCTGATTGTGTATCTTGTGCTTCTGGCTGTCGGAATGATCCTGATCCAGCCGGTCTATGGCGTGGTAATTTTTGTAACTGCTGTGCTTGTCTTTATATTTTATAAACACAAGGCGATGAAATATTTTGGAGGAACGACCGGAGATCTGTCGGGATATTTCCTGTGTCTCTGTGAGGCATGGATGGTGCTTGTCCTGGCAGTCCTGACCGTGGTTTGTCCGATGTAGGAGTGTTGGTTATGGAGATGATGATTGGAGGAGCTTTTCAGGGAAAAAGTGCCCTGGCAGAGAAGAGATACCCGCAGGTGAACTGGATAAACGGAGCGGATGCAGACTGGGAGATGCTTTCCTGTGCAAAGGGTGTTCTGGGGTTTCATGAGTATATCCGAAAAGAAATGAAAGCAGGAAGAAGCGTAGATCAGCTTGCCGAAGATCTGATCCGTGTAAATCCGGATGTGATCCTTGTATCTGATGAAGTTGGCTATGGTGTTGTGCCGATCGATGCATTTGACAGAGCTTACCGTGAAGCGGTGGGAAGGATCTGTACGAAGCTGGCAGATTACAGTCACCGGGTAACGCGAGTTGTCTGTGGGATTGGGACGGTGATCAAGGATGCTTAAATTATGGCTGATCCGTCATGGGATGACCGAGGGAAACCGCCACCAGAGATACATTGGTGTGACGGATGAACCTCTCTGTGAAGAGGGACGGAATCTTCTTTCAAACGTTACATATCCCAGAGCGCAGGCGCTGTTTGTGAGTCCTCTCAGGCGCTGCAGGGAAACAGCGAGGATTTTGTTTGGAGACCAGGAGCAGAGAGTTATAGAGCTTCTTGCAGAATGTGATTTTGGCGAATTTGAAAACAAAAATTACAAAGAACTGGCGGACAATCCGCATTATCAGGAATGGATTGACAGCAATGGAACCCTTCCTTTCCCGGGAGGAGAGAGCAAGGAGGAATGTGCGGCCAGAAATCTTAAAGGCTTTGAGGAGGTTCTGGAAGTCTTAGGAAATGAAGGAATTACAGAAGCGGCTCTGGTGGTCCACGGCGGTACGATCATGAACATCATGGAGACGTATGCCCTTCCGGAGAAGGCTTTTTATGAATGGCATGTCGGAAATGGCTGTGGCTATGAGGTGGAACTGGAACCGGAGCAGTGGCAAAAGACTGCAAAAAAGTTTCGGCGTGTCAGAAAAATTGATCCATCATTGGAATAAAAACAGAGGATATGATAAGAACAACAGCGACGGAGCAGTGGATTCCGTCGCTGTTTGTGTATATGTGCAAATACAGAAATATACAAAAAGATTTTGATATAAAAAAATATTTTGCATATTATAGTTGAAATAACGAAAAAAGTATGTTAGAGTAATAGTATAAAATATCTAAATCGTGTAGATAATAAACGTTATACGTTGGGACAAATTCACAAGATAAGGAGGGAAATTTTCATGCTGATTGTTGGAAACGGAAGAATGATCACAAGGGATGCATCCTGTGCACTGATTGAGAATGGAGCAGTCGCAATGGATGGAGGCACCATCAAGATGGTGGGGACAACAGATGAAGTAAAGAAAGCATTTCCGGATGCAGAGTTTGTAGATGCACGGGGTGGACTCATCATGCCGGCATTTATCAATGCACATGAGCATATTTACAGTGCATTTGCCAGAGGATTAAGCGTAAACGGATATAACCCACAGGGATTTCTGGATATTCTGGATGGTATGTGGTGGAATATCGACCGTCATCTTACTCTGGAGCAGACGAAGCTCTCTGCATATGCGACCTACATTGATTCGATCAAAAATGGTGTGACAACGGTCTTTGATCATCATGCCAGTTTCGGACATATCACAGGCTCTCTGCATCAGATCGAGGAGGCTGCGAAGGATCTTGGTGTCCGTACCTGTCTGTGCTATGAGATCTCAGACAGAGACGGGATGGAGAAGTCAAAGGAATCCGTGATGGAGAATGTCGATTTTATCAGATATGCACAGCAGGATGACAGTGATATGCTGGCAGCCATGATGGGAATGCATGCTTCCTTTACGATTTCAGATGAGACAATGGCATTGTGCAGGGAACTGAAGCCGGAAGGTGTCGGCTATCATATCCATGTGGCAGAGGGAATCTATGATCTTCATCAGTGCCTTAAGGAACACAGCAAACGAATCGTAGACAGACTGTATGACTGGGATATCCTTGGTCCGAAGACTCTGCTTGGACACTGTATCTATATCAATGAACATGAGATGGATCTGATCAAAGAGACAGATACCATGGTTGTACACAATCCGGAATCCAATATGGGAAATGCCTGCGGATGTCCGCCTACCATGGAACTGGTACATAAGGGAATCCTTACCGGACTTGGAACAGACGGCTATACCCATGATATGATGGAATCCTGGAAGGTGGCCAATATTCTTCACAAGCATCATCTCTGTGATCCGAATGCTGCATGGGGCGAAGTTCCGCAGATGCTTTTTGAAGGAAATGCGAAGATTGCAAACCGCTACTTTAAGAAAGAACTCGGCGTTCTCAGAGAAGGCGCGGCGGCAGATGTGATCGTAGTGGACTATGATCCGCTGACACCTATGCATGAGGGCAATATCAACAGCCATCTGCTGTTTGGAGTAAACGGTGCCATGGTACAGACGACCATCTGTAACGGAAAGATTCTTATGAAAGACCGTGAAGTTCTTGTATGTGATGAGGCAAAGGTCATGGCGGACTGCCGTCAGGCTGCAAAGGAACTCGCAGATGATATCAACAGCTGACACTTATTTCGTATTGTGAAGTTACAGGGAGAAGATAACTATGAGTGATATTATGAAAAGTATTCCATTTGGACAGTTAATGGAATGGATATTGGCAGAACATAAGGCAACGGGACAGGTTTTTGGTATTCAGAAGGCATATGTGGCAGATCTGGAAAAGACAACAGAGATTTTTGGACGAAAACTGGAGAATCCGGTAGGACCGGCAGCCGGACCGCATACACAGCTTGCACAGAATCTTGTGGCAGCTTACTATGCAGGAGCTAGATTTTTTGAGTTAAAGACGGTACAGAAGATGGATGGACCGGAGCTCTCCGCATGTATTCCGAAGCCATGTATCGTGGCAGAAGATGAGGCATATAACTGCGAATGGTCCACAGAGCTTTATGTTCCACAGGCGATGGAAGAGTATATCAAGGGATGGATGGCACTTCATGTAATCTCCAAAGAATTCGGACTTGGAAGCCCGGACGGATTCCAGTTCAATATGTCCTGTGGATACAATCTTGAAGGAATCAAGGATAAGAAGATTGATGATTTTATTGAGGGAATGAAGGATGCCCGTGATACAGAGATTTTCAGAGAATGCAGGACATGGCTTCTTGAGCATATCGCTCTCTTTGAACATGTGACCAGAGAGGATATCGAGGCTATTCCATCCGAAATCTGTAATTCCATTACACTTTCTACCATGCATGGATGTCCTCCACAGGAGATTGAGAACATCGTTATGTATCTCCTTCGGGAAAAACACATCAACACCTATGTAAAATGCAATCCGACGCTTCTTGGATATGAGTTTGTGCGTAAGGCAATGGATGATCTTGGATATGATTATATGGCATTTACAGATTTCCATTTCAAGGACGATCTACAGTATGAGGACGCAGTTCCGATGCTTAGACGCCTCAAAGAAGTGGCTGCACAGGAAGGACTTTCCTTCGGTGTGAAACTGACCAATACCTTCCCGGTGGATATCAAGAGACAGGAACTTCCGGGAGAAGAGATGTACATGTCCGGTAAGGCACTGTTCCCGCTTTCTATCACAGTAGCTGCACGTCTTGCAGAATCCTTTGACGGAGAACTTCCGATGTCCTTCTCAGGCGGTGCAGATCAGAAGAACATTGATCAAATCGTGGGCTGCGGCATCTGGCCAGTTACAGTGGCAACCGTTCTTCTCAAACCGGGCGGCTATAAATGGATGACCCGTATCGCAGAAAAGGCAGATGAATGCCAGACCGAAAAGGGTGGAAAGGTCAATGTAGAAGAAGTGAAGAAGCTGGCAGCAGACGCACTTGGAAACGCAAACTACAAAAAGGGTACAAAGAAAGCCGGAAAGAGAATGGAAGAGAAATCTCCGCTTCTTGACTGCCTTAAAAAGAAAGATGCACCGGAAAACAAAGAATTTACAGCACATAGACGTGTCTGCGGAAACTGCGTGGATGTATGTCCGAACCGTGCGAATGTTCTGATCGAAGTACCGGAGATGGAACTTCTGCAGATCCTTCATGTCGATTATATGTGCAATGAGTGCGGCAACTGTCGTTCTTTCTGCCAGTATGCAGGAGCACCATACAAAGACAAATTTACATTATTTGCGACAGAAGAGGACATGAAGGACAGTACAAACAACGGCTTTGTCGTACTTGATGCAGAGAAGAAAGAAGTCAGAGTAAGAGTTGCAGATAAAGAAGAAACTGTAAAGGCAGATCAGCCATCCGGCATCCTGACGGAGGGACTGTCAAAGCTTATCTGTGCCGTAATCAATAAATATGCTTACCTGTTAGGGTAATACCAGGGGATTTCAGCTTCCGTTTCTGCCTTAGGGCTGACGGAGGCTGATACCCGTCAGAACAGGAAAGGAGAATCCACTATGGCAGTATTTAAAGTAAACGGGCAGAGTGTCTGCCCGGAAAAAAATCAGAAGCTCATAAGATTCTTAAGAGATGAGCTTCATCTGACATCTGTAAAAGACGGATGCAGTGAGGGAGCATGTGGAGCCTGTACAGTGATCATCGATGGAAAAACCTGCAAGGCATGTGTCCCGGATACCGACTCTCTGAATGGGAAAGAAATCATAACAGTAGAAGGCCTGACAGAATGGGAGGCAAAGGTATACACCTATGCATATGGAAAGGCCGGAGCAGTTCAGTGTGGATTCTGCATTCCTGGAATGGTAATGTGTACGAAAGCACTTCTTGACGAAAATATGGAACCTTCCGATGATGAGATCCGATATGCACTGCGCAATAACTATTGCCGCTGTACAGGATATGTAAAGATCATGGATGCTGTTCGTCTGGCTGCAAAGATTTTAAGATCAGGTGAGCTTCCGGATGACGGAGATTCGAACTGGACACTTGGAAACTGCGTAGCAAGGATCGATGTAGAAGAGAAAGTTCTGGGTTATGGAAAATATCCGGATGATTATTATCTGGATGGAATGCTTCACGGCGTGGCTCTCAGAAGTAAATATGCACGTGCAAGGGTTCTTTCCGTTGACACGTCTAAAGCAAAAGCTTTTCCGGGCGTGGAAGCAGTGGTGACAGCAGAAGATATTCCGGGAGAAAATAAAATCGGTCATCTGAAGCATGACCAGTATACGCTGATCCCGGTTGGCGGTCTTGTGCATTATCTTGGCGATGCGATTGCACTGGTGGCGGCCAAAGACCGTGAAACGGCAGAAAAGGCTGTGAAGCTTATCAAGGTAGAGTACGAAGTACTTCCTCATGTGCATACGACCGCACAAGCAGCTGCACCGGATGCACCAAAGGTTTTTGACGAAGAAGAAAACAATATCTGTGCACATAAACACATCAGCAGAGGAAATGCAGAGGAAGCAATCCGAAATGCAAGACATGTGCTCTCAAAGCATTTTGAGACACCCTGGACGGAGCATGCGTTTCTGGAGCCGGAATGTGCAGTGGCTTTCTATGATGAAGATGGAGATATTTTTGTTTATTCTACAGATCAGTCTGCACATCAGACACTCCATGAATGCTCGCTGCTTCTTGGAACTGACAAAGTAAAAGTTCAGAATGCACTGGTAGGCGGCGGTTTTGGCGGTAAGGAAGATATGACAGTGCAGCATCTGGCATCTCTTCTCACCTATGTAACGAAGAAACCTGTGAAGATGAAACTGACCAGGGCAGAATCCCTCCTTGTTCATCCGAAACGCCATCCGTTCTCCATGGATATGACCATGGGATGTGATGAGGACGGAAATATTATGGGAGTAAAAGCAGTAGTAGTTTCAGATACAGGAGCTTTTGCTTCACTGGGCGGTCCGGTACTGGAACGTGCATGCACCCATGCGGCAGGTCCGTACCATTATGAAAATTTTGAGATTGAGGGAACCGCGTACTATACAAACAATCCACCGGCAGGAGCTTTCCGTGGATTTGGTGTAACACAGACCTGTTTTGCGACAGAAACTCTCCTGAATATGATGGCTGACAAAGTTGGCATCACACCGTGGGAGATTCGTTATCGTAATGCGATCCGTCCGGGAGAGGTTCTTCCGAATGGGCAGATCGTAGATGAATCGACCGGACTTATTGAGACACTGGAAGCAGTTAAGGAAGACTATGATGCTGCAATGGCAGCAGGAAAACCAGTCGGAATCGGCTGTGCCATGAAAAATGCCGGTGTAGGTGTTGGTATCCCGGATACGGGCCGCGTGAAGCTGATCGTTGAGGATGATGAGAAGCTGCATATCTATTCCGGAGCATCCTGTATCGGTCAGGGACTTGGAACGGTTCTTGTGCAGATGGTGGTTACAAACACGGATCTTACGCATGAGGACATCGTATATGAGAGAAGCAATACCTGGATCGCTCCAGATTCCGGAACAACTTCCGGTTCCAGACAGACTATGATCACAGGAGAGGCCTGCCGAAGAGCCTGTGAGAAACTGATGGAAGACCGGCGAAAGGGCAAAGAGCTTAAGGATATGAAGGGGATCGTATATTACGGAGAGTATCTGGCAAAGACAGATCCGCTTGGAGCAAATGTACCAAATCCGGTATCTCATGTGGCATATGGATATGCGACACAGATGTGTATTCTGGATCCGAAAACCGGTAAACTGGAGCAGCTGGTTGCCGCACATGATGTAGGCAAGGCTGTCAATCCACTGTCCTGTGAGGGTCAGATCGAGGGCGGAGTTGTTATGTCCATGGGATTTGCACTGAGAGAACAGTATCCGATCGACGAAAACTGTAAACCAATACAGAAGTATGGTTCTCTTGGACTGTTCCGTTCCCATGAGGTTCCGAAGATCAAAGCGATCGTTGTTGACAAGCCGGGACTGAATGTGGCCTGTGGAGCAATTGGTATCGGTGAGATCACGTCGATCCAGACAGCGCCGGCCATTGCTGATGCATATTTCAGATATGATGGAATCCGCAGATATGAGCTTCCGCTTGCCGGTACACCATACGAAAGGAAGGGTTGATTATGGCAGTCAAAAAGAAATTTCCATACAGGGCAGCCCTTGTAGCCTGTAACGGTGGATGCAGGGCGGTGAAAGGAGAAACAGGCTGCAGTGACGGCTGTATCGGCTGTGGTGCCTGTGTCGAAGCATGTAAATTAGATGCAATCTCCATCAATGAGTATGGAGTGGCAGAAGTGGATGAATCCAAATGTATCGCCTGCAAAAAATGTGTCAAAGCCTGTCCGCAGCAGATCATTCATATCCATGAATGTGCAAACTATATTGTAGTCAAATGCTCCAACAAGAGTAAGGGGGCAGAGGCGAAAAAGCAGTGTGAAGTAAGCTGTATAGGATGCGGGATCTGTGAGAAAACCTGTACTGCAGGAGCAGTCAGAGTAACGGACAATTGTGCAGTGATAGATGAGGAGCTCTGCTTAAGCTGTGGTATGTGTTCTGTAAAATGCCCGCGTGGCGTGATCCATGATCAGCGGGGAATCTTTACGCCTGTACGGTAAATACTAAGATATAAAAGTCTGAAAATTATCAAAAGAGATTGCAAACATGCTGTAGAATATGTTACAATCAGAGTATCTGATAGGTTGCTGTGAATGAAATAAACAGTAATCCTGATAAACAGAATACCTGAAGTGGAAAATAGCATGGTTCGGAGCCGGACGTGAGTTCAGAGGGGAACAGAGAAGTTTCTTGGAACTCAACCGGCTCTTTTTATAGCAGCTGATTTTTCAGAAAACAGGGGAAAAGCTTCTGATTTGTGAATAAAATGAGGGCAGGTGAAAGGTTATGATAGGAAAAAGCGTTCCGCGTGTAGACGCGTATGAAAAGGTGACCGGCAGAGCCAAATTTACAGAGGATCTGATACCGCAGGGGTGTCTGACTGCAAAAATACTGCATGCATCTATCGGAAATGGTATCGTAACCTCTATTGACACAAAAGCGGCAGAAGCGCTGGAGGGTGTCGTGAAGGTTGTGACCTTCAAAGACGTACCGGATCATTGTTATCCGACACCGGGACATCCATGGTCAGTAGAGCCGGCACATCAGGATGTGGCAGACAGAAATCTTCTTACAGGCCGGGTGCGTTATTATGGAGATGATATTGCAGCAGTTATTGCAGAGGATGAGATCACGGCATCACGGGCATTGAAACTGATCCGGGTAGAATATGAGGAATATCCGGTAGAGATCCATCCCCGAAAATCCATGCAGGGAAGTAATCCGCCGATCCACTTCGATAAGAAAGACAATGTACTGGCACGTTCCAATTATATGGTCGGGGATGTGGAGAAAGGAATGAAAGAATCTGAAACGATCGTGCGTGGAACTTATAAGACACCGATTGTTCAGCACTGTCATATTGAGAATCCGATCTCCTATGCCTACATGGAAAAAGGCAGGGTTGTGGTAGTGACTTCCACACAGATTCCTCATATCGTCCGTCGAGTGATCGGCCAGGCACTGGGAATTCCGTGGGGCCGTGTTCGTGTGATCAAGCCATACATCGGAGGCGGTTTCGGAAATAAGCAGGATGTTCTCTATGAGCCTCTGAATGCCTTTTTGACCACGCAGGTGGGCGGCAGACCGGTCAAACTGGATATCAGCAGGGAAGAAACCTTCTGCAACACCAGAACCCGTCATTCCATCGAATTTGATCTTGCAGCGGGTGTGGATAAGGAGGGCAGGCTTCTTGCCAAGGATATGCATTCTTACTCGAATCAGGGTGCTTATGCCTCTCATGGTCATGCGATCGCAGCGAACGGACTGACCTCCTGGCGTCTGCAGTATGCCTGTCCGAACATCCGGGGAGAAGCCTATACGGTCTACACCAATACACCGGTTGCCGGTGCAATGCGCGGATATGGAATACCTCAGGTATGCTTTGCGATAGAATGCTTTATGGATGATGTTGCAAATGCGATTCATATGGATCCCCTCGAATTTCGTCGTAAAAACCTGATCCGGGGCTATTATGAAGATATTTATCTGAAACCGATCGCGGCAAATTCAAACGGTATATTTGAATGCCTCAAAAAAGGCGCAGACTATATTCGCTGGGATGAAAAACGCAAAGAATATGCCGGTCAGAGCGGGTCTATCCGAAGAGGTGTCGGTATGGCACTGTTCTCTTATAAGACAGGTGTCTGGCCGATCTCTCTGGAAATATCAGGAGCAAGACTTTCGCTGAACCAGGATGGAAGCGTGCAGGTGATCCTTGGAGCCACAGAGATCGGACAGGGAGCAGATACCGTATTCTCCCAGATGGTTGCAGAAACACTTCAGACAGATATGGAGCATGTACATATCATGTCCACGCAGGATACGGATATTTCGCCATTTGATACCGGTGCATATGCGTCCAGACAGACGTTTGTGACAGGAACGGCAGTCCGTCATTGTGCAGAGATCCTCCGTGATAAGATCCTCGCCTATGCCAAAACACTGCTTCCGGACATTGATACCACAGAACTTGAGCTTAGGGATAACTGGATCTGGGCAGGAGGGGAGAGAGCGATCTCTCTTTCAGCACTGGCAGAGGAGAGTTATTACAGCCTGACGAATTCCTCTGTGCTGACCGCAGAAGTCTCGGAACAGGTGAAAAGAAATACCATTGCGACCGGCTGCTGTTTTGCAGAGGTTGAGGTAGATCTTAAACTCGGAAAGATTAAGATCCTTCATATCATCAATGTGCATGACAGCGGGAAACTTATAAATCCACAGCTTGCCGAGATGCAGGTGCAGGGCGGTATGTCCATGGGTATGGGATATGGCATCAGCGAGCAGCTGCTCCTGGATGAGAAGACGGGACGTCCGCTGAATGGAAATCTTCTGGACTACAAGATGATGACCATGCTCGATACTCCGGAGATCAAAGTAGATTTTGTGGAACTGAATGATCCGATCGGACCATATGGAAATAAGGCCTTAGGTGAGCCGCCGGCAATTCCGTGTGCACCGGCAATCCGAAATGCTGTCCTGCATGCGACAGGAATTGCATTCAACGAGAATCCACTGACACCGCAGAAACTGATCGATGGTTTTCGGAAACATGGGCTGATCGCAGCGGACAGCAGATAATATCTGAGAGGAGAAAGCTTGCTATGTATGATATTGAAAATTATTATAACGCAAAATCCGTTTCAGAAGCCATAGCGCTTCTTACAGAACATCCGGATGCAAGAATCATCTCGGGAGGAAGTGATGTTCTGATTAAGATCCGTGAGGGAAAAATGGCAGGTTCCTCCCTGGTGTCGATCCGTGACATTGAAGAAATCAAAGGAGTCGAAAAGAAAGATTCCGGAGATATTTATATAGGTGCAGGAACTGTATTTTCTCATATTACGGCAGACCCTGTTATTCAGGAGTGTATTCCTGTGCTTGGAGAAGCGGTAGATCAGGTCGGAGGTCCGCAGATCCGAAACATAGGTACGATCGGAGGAAATATCTGCAATGGCGCGGTCAGTGCTGACAGTGTGCCGACGGTTTTTTCCTATAATGCTCTTCTTAAGATAGCAAATGCCGAGGGAGGAAGGACAGTGCCGGTCAGAGAGTTTTATCTCGGACCGGGACGTGTTGACCTTCATCCGGGAGAGGTCCTGACGCATGTGATCATTCCGCGTGCCGAGTATGAGGGATATCACGGACATTACATCAAGTATTCGATGAGGAATGCTATGGATATCGCAACTTTAAGCTGCAGCGTAGTCAGCAGGATAGATTCTGCCAAAAATATCCTGGAAGATGTGCGTATCACCTTTGGTGTAGCTGCACCGGTTCCGTACCGCTGTGTGGAAACTGAGGAACTGCTTAAGGGGCAGAAGCCTGGAGAGGAGTTATATCAGAAGCTGGAAGACAGTATCCGAAAAGAAATCCATCCAAGAGATTCCTGGAGAGCATCGAGGGATTTCAGGCTTCAGATCGGCGGAGAGATCGCACGCCGGGCACTGATCCAAACGGTAAAACTTGCAGGTGTACCTGCGAAAGATCAGGGAGGTGAGGAAGCATGAAAAGAGAGAAAGTACTGGTAGAATGTACTGTAAACGGAAAAGAAGTGGCAGAATACGTCGATCCGAGAGAATCACTTCTCGATATGCTGAGAAACCGTCTGGGTCTTACTTCGGTAAAAAAAGGCTGTGAGGTGGGCGAGTGTGGTGCCTGTACGGTCATTATAGATGGCGAAACCATAGATTCCTGTATTTATCTTGCTGTCTGGGCAGAGGGCAAAAACATTCGCACTCTGGAAGGGCTGGAAAAAAACGGTGAGATCACCAGGATTCAGGAAGCCTTTATCGAAGAAGGTGCCATTCAGTGCGGTTTCTGTACACCGGGATTTATCATGTCCGCGACGGTGCTTCTTGAGCAGGGAAAAGAACTGACCAGAGAAGAAATCCGTAAAAAAATGTCCGGAAATCTCTGCCGCTGTACCGGTTACCAGAATATTGTCAATGCGGTAGAAAAAGTTATGCATGAGAATGCAGAGAAGGGAATATAAAAACATGGAACATAAAACAAAATTAATCGTCCGCGGCGGAGGTGATCTTGCCAGCGGGGTGATTCACAGACTGTACAGATGTGGATATCAGGTGCTGGTGCTGGAATGCAGAAGGCCAAGTGCGATCCGCAGAGAGGTTTCCTTTGGAGAGGCGGTCTACGATGGTACATCCTGCGTGGAAGGCGTGACAGGAAGACGGATCACGGAGGTCAGCGAATGCCAGAACGTCTGGGACAATGGCGAGATTCCGGTTCTCATCGATGAGAGTGGAGAGACAGTGAGAGAACTAAGACCGGATGCACTGATCGATGCGATCCTCGCCAAAAAAAATCTCGGAACGACAAGAGAGATGGCTCCTCTTACCGTGGCTCTGGGACCGGGATTTGAAGCCGGAAAGGACGTAGATTTTGTTATAGAAACGCAGAGAGGTCATGATCTTGCAAGAATTATCTCCGCAGGACCGGCAGCACCAAATACAGGAGTTCCCGGTGTGATCGCCGGATATGGCAAAGAGCGTGTGATCCACTCCCCGGCAGCAGGGAACATGCATAACTACTCCGAGATCGGTGATATTGTACAAAAAGAGCAGATCATTGCGATGGTCGATGAAACACCGGTGAGAGCCTCTCTGACAGGAGTGCTCCGGGGCATCCTCCGTGATGGCTATAAGGTGCCGGAGGGAATGAAGATTGCGGATATCGATCCGCGCAGGGAACAGAAGAAAAACTGCAATACCATCTCAGACAAGGCCCGCTGCATTGCCGGAAGCGTAGTGGAAGTATTGCTGGCGAACGGAGTTCTGCCGTGATGCAAAAAAACCTTCTGGAAGCATTGGCAATCGATGCAGAGACAACTTCTGTAATCGCTGTAGTCGGCGGTGGCGGCAAGACAAGCCTGATTTTTCGGTTGATGGAAGAATTTGTTGCCGGTGGAAAAAAGGTGATCGTGACAACGACCACACATATGGCTTATGAACCTGACCGCCCGTTTGCGGAAGATGGAGATACAGATAAGATCTGTGATCAACTGAAGAATTTCGGCTATACTGTGGCAGCTGGTCTGAATCGCAGCAAAGGAAAAATCGGCTGTCTTCCGGAAGAGAAATTGCCGAAAATTAAGAGGCTGTGTGATGTTCTTCTGATCGAGGCAGACGGGGCAAAACGTCTGCCGCTCAAGGTACCGGGAGAGTGGGAACCGGTGATCCCGGAGTTTGTGGATCTGGTCATCGGAGTCGTTGGTATGGATGCACTCGGAGAGCCGATCCGGAAGACCTGCCACAGGCCGGAGAAAGTCGCAGCTTTCCTCAGAAAAGGAATGGAAGAGACAGTTGCAGAAGATGATATCGTGAAAATTGCAGCTTCTGAAGAAGGACTGAGGAAATGCGTGGGTAAGCGAAAATATCGAATCCTGCTGAATAAAGCGGATATCTCAGGTAAAGCAGAAGCGGTACAACGGATCGCCGGAGAACTTGAATGCCAGGGAATCCACACAGTCTGGGGAAGCCTTAAGAAGAAAGAATATCATCATACCTGTGATCTTTCACTTATTATGCTTGCTGCAGGAAACAGCCGCCGTTTCGGCTCCAACAAATTGCTGTACGAAATTGATGGAGTGCCGATGTATCTGCGGACACTTAAGAAGCTTCAGACAGCAGCCAGAGAATTTAAAAACTGTGAGATCATAGTTGTTACCCAGTACGAAGAGATTGCATCCAAAGCACAAGAATCAGGAGCCCGGGTTCTGATTAATCCACATCCGGAACGAGGTATCTCTTCCTCCATGCAGATCGGACTTGCCGCCGCAAAAGAATCATCAGCATGCCTCTTTACCGTATCTGACCAGCCCTGGCTCACTGCAGAGACCATCAGTGATCTGGTTCACAAGTTCCTCGCAGAACACAAAGGCATGGCATGCACCCTTCTTGGTGCAAGAACCGGAAACCCCTGCATCTTCTCCCGGAAATATTATCAGGAACTGATGGAGATTACAGGAGACAAAGGCGGCAAACAGATCATAAACAGACATCCTGACGATGTGACGTATCTTGAAATGAAAGATGCAAGAGAACTTGTAGATATAGACACACCATGAAAAATCAGGATCGTTGAAATCTTAGTAACCGTAAGAATATAAAAAGACCATGTAAAAGTGCAGAATGTTTCAGAATTCCGAACATATACTGCAAGCTTCTTACATGGTCTTTTCTTATGTAATTCTTATTTCTTTGCTCCGGTCTTCTTTGCCGGTTTCTTAAGAAATCCGTGTTTCTCAGCGTCCTCCTCAGCGAGACGTACTGTCTCCTCGGAAGGGTTGGAGATCATAGCTGAAAAAATAATCTCACATGGCGGGTTTTCCTTAACTGCCTGTACAGCAGCAGTAACTGCGGATACATCACCAGTCATAAAAACTGTCTCATGTCCGCCGCATTTGCCGTTTCGGGTAAGGCAGGATACATCAGCAGTCTTCAGCATCTGGTCGATCACGATCACTGCATTGCTGCTTCCGATAACTTCCACTAATCCAAATGCTCCATATCTCATAACAGAATCCTCATTTCATCATATAGTATTGTGCTTATTTGTTTGCGGTCATGTACATAGCCGGTTCTGTGTCATGTGCCGGAGATGCGATGATCGTGTGGGAAACAATCTTGGCAATTGGTTCTGCAGTGTGGAGAGCAGCGTCCATTGCGGCATTTACATCAGAGACAGAACCACGCATCTTCACGCAGGCACCTGCACCAAGACGGTTACGCTCAATGTTCTGAATCCTTACATTTGCTGCTTTGGAAGCAGCATCCAGTGCTACGAAGCAGGCAGCAAAACTGTCGAGTTCAAAAATCCCTACTGCCATGCCATTATAATTCTCGCCCATAATACCTCCATCCATTCTAAAAGGAATGTTCTGTTTCGATTTGCTACCATCTATTATACCTGCTTTCCTGACAAAAAACAAGTCGAAATATGTTTTTTGTGGTTTTTCTCTTAATTATCGTGTGGTTTTGTGATTAAAAATAAAACAAAAATACTGTATTTGTGTTGATTTTTGAAATATACAGAATCGGGAGTCTTTTCTGGTGAAGTCAAAACGGCCACAGAAGCAATGGACTGGAGGGGAAATGCTTCTGTGGCCGCTGGCCTTTTGGATTAAATATGAATCTTGGTACCGGTTTTGCCCTGGATACCGTCTTTTGCTTTTTCGAGAAGCGTGATCATAGCTGTGCGTTCTGGTTTGGAGGAAGCGAAGTCCATGGCAGCCTGTACCTTCGGGAGCATGGAACCTGGTGCGAACTGACCTTCTTCTACATATTTCTGAGCTTCTTCTACAGTCATGTCGTCCAGCCATTTCTCGTTTTCCTTGCCGAAGTTTACGGCAACCTTTTCAACAGCGGTGAGGATGATCAACATGTCTGCATCCAGTTCCTTGGCAAGCAGACAGCTTGCAAAATCTTTGTCGATAACGGCAGAAGCACCTTTGAGATGGTCTCCCTGAAGAGTAACCGGGATTCCGCCGCCGCCGCAGCAGATTACAATCTTGTTTGCATCGACAAGACTGTTGATCGCATCCTGTTCAACGATCTCAACCGGTTTCGGGGAAGCAACAACACGGCGGTAACCGCGTCCTGCATCTTCTTTCATGACATAGCCATATGCTTTTTCGGCATGTTCAGCCTGTTCTTTTGTCATAAAGTGACCGATTGGCTTGCTTGGGTTCTGGAAAGCAGGGTCGTTTTCGTCTACACGTACCTGTGTAACAACAGTAACAACCGGTGTGCGCATAAATCCACGTTTACGAAGCTCTTCACGGAGTGCATTCTGCAGGTCATATCCGATATATGCCTGGCTCATGGCAACACAGACGGAGAGAGGTGTATTTGGCTGATTTTCATCTTCTCTGGAAAGAGCAGCCATGGCATTGTTGATCATACCAACCTGTGGTCCGTTTCCGTGAACTACAACTACCTGATGGCCTTCTTCAATGAGGTCACACAGTGCTTTTGCTGTAGTTTTTACTGCCTGCATCTGTTCCGGAAGAGTGTTGCCCAGTGCATTTCCGCCGAGAGCAATGACGATTCTTTTTCTTTTATACATTGTAAAAACCTCCTGAAATACATAAATTAACAAACAATATAAGAAAAAACAAGAAATAGTCTCATATATTGGAAAACAGAAAGAGCCTTGCAGAACATATCCGCAGGGCTCCTAATCTGTTTATTTCATATGAGAAAGAACCTTCTCATATTTATAGCCTGGCGTTGTAAACAACCTGTATTTTATTCGAAAATTCTCGGAGCAGCTTTTACTTCCAGTTTTTTCAGGATATCCTGTGGTTTTTCGAATTTGGAGAGCATGATCATAGCTGCGATCACATATGGTTTGAAGCTTGCTTCTTTGTAAAGCGGGATTCTGTAACGATCGAATACGGATGCATCAACTTCACCTGTCTCACAGCTTACACCAGTGATGTCAGCCGGCAGGCAGTGCAGATACAGAGCCTTTCCGTCTTTTGTTGTCTTCATAAGCTCTTCTGTGCAAGCCCAGTCTTTGTGCTCTGCGTTCTGAGCAAGAAGTTCTTTTTCCAGTTTGTCGATTCCGTCGAAATCACCGTCAGCATACAGGTTTGTACGTTTTTCCATAGCTGCAAATGGAGCCCAGCTCTTTGGATATACGATATCAGCATCTTTGAATGCTTCTTCCATGCTGTTTGTCTTTGTGAAGGATCCGCCTGTAGCTTCAGCGTTCTTCTTAGCGATTTCTTCAACTTCCGGCATTACATCATATCCTTCCGGATGAGCCAGAACAACGTCCATACCGAAACGTGTCATCAGACCGATAACGCCCTGCGGAACGGAGAGTGGTTTGCCATAAGATGGAGAGTAAGCCCATGTCATAGCAAGTTTTTTGCCTTTAAGGTTTTCAACACCGCCGAATTCGTGGATGATATGAAGCATATCAGCCATACACTGTGTCGGATGGTCAACGTCGCACTGAAGGTTTACAAGAGTAGGTCTCTGCTCAAGGATACCATCGTTGTTTCCTTCTGTAACTGCGTCCATGAATTCTTTCTGGTAAGCATGTCCTTTACCGATGTACATATCATCACGGATACCGATTACATCAGCCATGAAGGATACCATGTTAGCTGTTTCACGAACAGTTTCGCCATGAGCGATCTGTGATTTTTTCTCGTCGAGATCCTGAACTTCAAGGCCAAGCAGGTTGCAGGCAGAAGCGAAAGAGAAGCGGGTACGTGTGGAGTTGTCACGAAAGATGGAGATTCCAAGGCCGCTCTCGAATACTTTAGTGGAGATGTTGTTTTCTCTCATGAAACGGAGAGCATCAGCTACTGTGAATACTGCTTCGAGTTCTTCGTTTGTTTTGTCCCATGTCCAGAAGAAGTCGTTGTTGTACATTTCTTTGAAGTTTAAGCTGTTGAGTTTGTCGATGTAATCCTGTAAAGTTTTCATGTTTTTCTCCTTTTTATATGGGAAATGTTTGATTAAGATTATTCTTCTTTAACGTGTGGTGGAATCAAATATTTCAACGGTGACACGCTCTCGCTGACTTCGACTGGCAGCGGTACATAAGTGACCAGAATACGGTCACTAAGTACCGGCCGTCTCAGATCATCACCTTATGAAATATTTATACCCCACACTGAGAAGAAAAAATACCTCAATCAGCACATTTCGTAGTTCGTTTGTTGTGGTTGTATTTGCAACACAAAGAGTCTTGTGGTTTCGTAATTAGTCTAGTTGATAACTTTCTGATCTGACAGTGTATTACTACTGTGCTTTTAGCCCCAAGGGTGTGCAGAGGGAGCGGGGCTTCGCTCCCTTTGCAGGTTTACTTGCAATAAGAAGCAGGAAGAGCTGCGTAAACAGCAGCGCATCTTACGAGGTCGATCTTCCATGTCTTCTCGTTCGGAGCGTGTGCCTGAGCTTCTGCGCCAGGTCCGAAGCCGATGCATGGAATTCCGTTACGTCCCATGATGGATACGCCGTTTGTGGAGAATGTCCATTTGTCAGTAAGTGGACGGGCTTTTCTCATCTCTTCTGTCTCAGCGTTTCCAAGACGGGTTTCACCGTACAGGTTCTTGTAAGCATCTTCAAGAGCTTTTGTTACTTTGTGATCTTTCGGGATAGCCCATGTCGGGAAGTAGCATTCGATCTCGTATTTGCATCCTGTGTAGGACGGACGGTCATAGTTGTACATGGATACAACAACATCATCGCCATATTTCTGAACGCTTGGAAGAGCACGGATCTCATCCAGGCAGCTTTCCCATGTTTCTCCGAATGTCATACGACGGTCAAGAGATACTGCACAGGAGTCGGCTACTGCACAGCGGCTAGGAGAGGTGTAGAAGATCTGGGATACGGTTACAGTACCGCGTCCAAGGAAACGAGCTTCTTCCCAGTCCGGATTGAATTTCGGGTTGAGCATTTTAACAAGACCTTTGATCTCTGTCTCATCAGCATCGTCGTTCTCGTTGAGGGAACGTACGTCCTGAAGAATGTCAGCCATTTTGTAGATTGCGTTGTCACCACGCTCCGGAGCGGAACCGTGGCAGGAAACACCCTTAACATCGATGCGGATTTCCATACGTCCACGCTGTCCTCTGTAGATACCGCCGTCTGTAGGCTCTGTGGAAACTACGAATTCCGGACGGATCTTGTCTTCGTTGATGATGTACTGCCAGCAGAGACCATCACAGTCTTCTTCCTGAACAGTTCCGACTACCATAACCTTGCAGCCTTCCGGGATCAGATCCATGTCTTTCATGATCTTTGCACCGTATACAGCAGATACGATACCGCCGCACTGGTCAGATACACCACGTCCTCCGATCTCTTCTTCAGTCTCGTATCCTTCGTATGGATCAAAGTTCCAGTTTTCGATATTACCGATACCAACAGTGTCGATGTGAGCGTCGAAAGCGATGATCTTGTCGCCGGTTCCCATATAACCGATTACGTTACCCTGTGGGTCGATCACAACTTCGTCAAAGCCCAGTTTTTTCATTTCAGCTTCGATTGTCTCGATGTGTTTTCTTTCGTCGCAGCTTTCGCCAGGATTTTTAACGATCGCTCTTAAGAATCGGGTCATGTCCTCCTGATAATTCTGAGCTGCTTCTTTGATTTTACAGTAATCCATTTTAAAGTTCCTCCCATGTATTAAAATAGTTTTTGAGTTCCTGGTTGTTTTATACTTGTTTTATTTGCTTAAGGATTTGTCTGTTCCGTAGAGACCATCCCAAACGATTTCACGGTAGCGTACCGGATCGGTGTCACCTTCTGTGGAAATTACAAGAACGTTGGAGTTCTCATCCAGCTTCAGGGCTTCCTTGAGATCTTTTGCGTCTTCATCATGAAGAGCGGTGTAGCACAGACCGAGCGGAACAGATCCGGATTCACCGGAAACAATACGAGGATCATTACCGAGCGGATTAGCGTAGATTCTGGTTGCTTTTGCACTCATCCAGTCCGGGCAGGATGCGAATACAGAAACATGATTTCTGAGGATGTCCCATCCGATAGTGTTCGCTTCGCCACATGCAAGACCTGCCATGATGGTTTCGAGGTCGCCGCCTACGTTAACAAGTTCACCGGATTCTTTCATAGCGGAGCGATACAGACAGTCAGCAGCACTTGCTTCGCAGACAACCATAACCGGTGGGTTTTCTTTGTATTTGTGAGCAAAATATCCTACAACAGCTCCGGCAAGGGAACCAACACCTGCCTGAACAAATACATGTGTCGGATGATCGATTCCGGCTTCTTTAAGCTGCTGATCAGCTTCCATAACCATAGTTCCGTATCCCTGCATGATCCATGATGGGATTTCTTCATATCCGTCCCAGGCAGTATCCTGAACGATAATACCATGCTCCGTCTTTGCAGCTTCAGCGGCAGCCATTCTTACGCAGTCATCATAGTTGACTTCTTCGATCGTAACTGTAGCGCCCTCTTTGGCGATGTTGTCAAAACGTGTTTTGGTTGTTCCTTTCGGCATACGTACAACAGCTTTCTGTCCAAGACGGTTGGCAGCCCATGCAACTCCGCGTCCGTGGTTTCCGTCAGTTGCTGTGAAGAAGGTGGCCTGTCCGAATTCTTTTCTTAATTCTTCGGAAGAGAGGACAGCATATGGAAGCTCGCTGATGTCTTTACCAACTTCTTTGGCGATGTAACGTCCCATTGCGTAGGAACCACCAAGAACCTTAAAAGCGTTCAGTCCGAAACGATAGGACTCATCCTTACAGTGGATGCTCTTAACACCCAGATAGGATGCCAGTTCAGCAAGATCCTGAAGAGGAGTTACTGTGTACTGCGGGAAACTTTTGTGAAATTCATTAGCTTTCTTCACGTTGTCCTCGGACATTAACTCAAGATGCTTGTCATCTGATTTGGCAACGTGATTGACAGTCCATTTTAAACCTTCTGTCATGAGAAAAACCCTCCTTAAAAAATTTATTTTGAACTCATAATTATTGCCTGCTTTTCATGCTTCTATCATATCATAAATTGGAGATTTTGCAATAGGAAATACAAAAATTTTTAGGTTTTTACAAAAAAAGTTAGTGATTCAGAAAAAAAGTGGTGCTCATTGAAATAAAAGCAGGTGTATGATAAAATAAACCTATATTTTACACACGAAATTTTAAAGCACAAAGGAGAATTGACATGGCTATTTTTCAGGCATTTTGTGCACTCAGACCAGTCCCTGACAAGGCGGCGCGGGTAGCGGCACTTCCATATGATGTAGTAACACGAGAAGAGGCGAAGGCGATTGGAGATCAGAACCCGGATTCCTTCCTTCATGTAGACCGTGCGGAGATGGATCTTCCGGAGAACACAGATCTTTATGATCCGAAGGTTTATTACAAAGCGAGAGAAAACCTTGCAGATATGGAAAGAAACGGAGTTATGGTCCAGGACGAGACACCGTGCTACTACATTTATGAACTGACGCGTAAGGGCAGGACACAGACAGGTCTGGTTGGCTGTTGCTCTATTGATGATTATCTGAATGATGTGGTTAAGAAGCATGAACTCACCAGAGAGGATAAGGAGCAGGATCGTATCCGCCATGTAGATGTGTGCGACGCCAATACCGGCCCGATCTACCTTGCCTGCAAATATCCGCAGGAGCTGCTTGATCTGATGGAGAACTGGAAGGCTTCCCACGATGCAGTCTATGATTTTGTAGCAGAGGATGAGATTGGTCATCGTGTCTGGGTGATTGATGGGGAAGCAGAGAAGAAGCTTATCAAAGAGCAGTTTGGAAATATTCCTTCTGTATATATAGCTGATGGACATCACAGAGCGGCCTCAGCAGTCAAGGTGGGACTTAAGAGGAGACAGGAACATCCGGATTATGACGGAAGTGAGGAATTTAACTACTTCCTCTCTGTAGTATTTCCGTATGACCAGCTGACGATTCTTTCTTATAACAGAGTGGTCCGTGATCTGAACGGAATGGATGAGCATGCATTTGTTGCGAGTCTGAAATTTAATTTTGAATTGATGATCATGCCGGGATTTCCGTGCAAGCCGGTTGAGAAACACTGTATGGGAATGTATGTCGGAGGAAACTGGTATCATCTTAAAGCCTGGGAGGATGTTTATGCGAAGAAGGATGTGGTAGGTCAGCTGGATGTTTCCATCCTTCAGGAAAAAGTTCTCTCCCCGATTCTTGGAATCAGGGATCCGCGTACAGATGAGAGGATCCGCTTCGTGGGGGGAAGTCATAAGCTCAGAGAACTGGCAGAGATCGCAGATAAGACAGATGGAGTGGCTTTTGCCATGTATCCGACATCAATGGAAGATCTGATGCAGATCGCGGACGAGGGTAAGTTGATGCCGCCGAAGTCCACCTGGTTCGAGCCAAAGCTTCGAAGCGGCCTTTTTATTCATAAGCTTTCCTGAGACAGCCTGAAACAGAAGTCGGATAAGTAATACCAATTTATATCAACAAAATAAAACAGAAAAGAGGAGGACTTTTTTATGGGACTGATCAAAGCAGCTTTAGGTTCCGCAGGCGGTGTTCTGGCGGACCAGTGGAAAGAGTATTTTTACTGTGAATCCATGCCGGCGGATGTGCTGGTGACCAAGGCGCACAAGAAGGTATCCGGAAGGTCATCGAATAAGCATGGTTCTGAGAATATCATCTCAAATGGTTCAGTGATCGCAGTCAATGACGGACAGTGTATGCTGATCGTGGAGCAGGGCAAGGTTGTAGATGTGTGTGCAGAACCCGGAGAATATATATATGATACTTCCTCAGAGCCATCCATCTTCTGCGGAGGACTGGGAGCCGGTGTCAAGGCAGCTTTCCAGCAGGTTGGCAAGCGTTTTACCTTTGGCGGAGAACCACCGAAGGATCAGAGAGTTTATTTTATCAATACCAAGGAGCTTGTCGGAAACAAATACGGTACACCAAATCCGGTTCCGTTCCGCGTGGTGGATATGAATATCGGTCTGGATATGGATATTACGATCAGATGCTTCGGAGAATACAGTTATCAGATTGCCAATCCGGTTCTTTTCTATACAAATGTATGTGGTAATGTGGAGCAGGATTATACCAGAGAAGAGATTGACGGACAGCTCAAGAGCGAACTTATGACAGCTCTGCAGCCTGCTTTTGCAAAAATTTCAGAGATGGGAATCCGATACAGTGCACTTCCGGGACATACACAGGAACTTTCTGACGTATTAAATAAAGTACTCTCTGATAAATGGGATAATCTCAGAGGAATCCGCATCGTCTCTCTTGGTGTATCCAGCGTGAAAGCTTCCGAGGAAGACGAAGCTATGATCAAGGAACTGCAGAGAAATGCTGTCTTCCGAAATCCTACAATGGCGGCAGCACAGATGGTCGGTGCCCAGGCGAGTGCGATGCAGTCTGCTGCCTCAAACGAAAAGACAGGGCCTGCGATGGCCTTTGCGGCAATGAATATGGCAGCGAATGTCGGAGGTGCGAATGCACAAAACCTTTTTACCATGGGACAGCAGCAGGCTGCCCAGGCACAGCCAATGCAGCCGTCAGCACCAGCACCAGTGCCGCAGGCAGAGTGGACCTGTAGCTGCGGAACGGTGAATACAGGCAAATTCTGTTCTGAATGTGGAAGTCCGCGTCCGGCAGGACCATGGACCTGTAGCTGCGGAACAGTGAATACAGGTAAATTCTGTTCCGAATGCGGCAAACCGAGACCATAAGAGAAAGGGGCACAGGTTTATGTCCGATACTTTAAATTATAAATGTCCAAACTGTTCGGCGGGCCTTGCCTTTGACAGTAAATCACAGAAGATGAAATGTGAATACTGCGGGAAGACGTATTCACTGGATGAACTGGATAAGATCGAGGAACAGGCCGAAGACGTAAAGGAAGTGAAGGGAGATCACTGGGAGGGATTTGAGCCGGAGCAGTGGCAGTCGGACGAGAAGGCAAATATGGCTGTCTGGAGCTGCCCCTCCTGCGGTGCTGAGATTCTGGCAGAAAAGACAACAGGAGCTACGGTGTGTCCTTATTGCGATAATCCGATGATCATGCCGGAGCAGTTCAAAGACAGTTACCGCCCGGATTATATCATTCCGTTCCAAAAATCTAAGAAAGAAGCTGTTGAAGCACTTAAGAAGCATTACGAGGGAAAGCCTCTGCTCCCAAAGATATTTAAGGAGCAGAACCATCTGGAAGAGATAAAGGCAGTGTATGTTCCATTCTGGCTGTTTGATCTGGATACGGCGGGCCGTTTCCGCTACGAAGCGACCAGGACCCGTATCTGGGATGATGAGGATTATACATATACAGAAACCAAATTCTATCATGTTGTCCGTTCCGGGAAGATGAAATTTGAAAAAATTCCCGTAGATGGTTCCAGGACTATTGATGATACGACAATGGAAGCGATCGAGCCGTATGATTACAAGGATCTGACAGAGTTCGATTTTTCCTATCTTTCCGGTTATCTGGCGGACAAATATGACCAGGAACCGGATGATCTCACGGAACGTGTCTATGAACGAATGGAGAAGAGTGTCAAAGACAGCTTCGAAAAGACAGTTTATGGATATGCGACAGTGGTACCCAAACAGGAGAAGATCACCGTAACCGGAAAAGGTAAGGTTAAGTATGCACTGTTCCCGGTCTGGTTCCTGAATACAAAGTGGAATGGCAAAAATTATTCCTTTGCAATGAATGGACAGACAGGGCATCTGATCGGTGACCTTCCTGTTGCCGGGAAGCTGGCAGTTAAATACTGGTTCAGGCATCACATTCCACTGACCGTTCTGGCGGTGGCAGCAGTTACACTTCTGCGATTACTGGGGGTGATGTAGATGAGAAGAATGGGATGGATGCTGACAGTAATTCTTTTGTGTCTGGGGCTTATGATGCCGTTTTCTGTGTCTGCATCCCCGGAGACGGATACGGCAGACACAGAAGAGATTTCCTGGGTATTTGATGATTACGGGCTTCTGGATGAGACAGAGCAGACACAGCTGAACCAGGAACTGGCAGATATTTATGACGAATACGGATATGATGCAGTACTGCTGATCTCACCTGATATCGGTGAGGAGGAAGATTACAGACAGTATGCGGCAGAGTTTATGCAGGAAAACGACATTGGCTATGGTGATACGCATGAGGGAATGTGTATTTTTCATCAGCCGGATACCAGAAATATCACGATTGTATTTCGAGGAGACACACAGAAGGATTTCTCAACGAGTGTGCAGGATGAAATGCTAGATAACTGCAAAGTGTATCTCAAGGCAGATGATCCGGTGGGCGGCTATCAGTCGCTGATCCGTAATCTGAGAAGTGGTCTTGACAGAATCAGTGAAGGCAGGAAGGTACGTCCGCTGGATATGCAGGAGAGCTCTTTTGCAGGGATTTTTCTGTCAGATCTGTTCCTGTGCTTCCTGATCATGGCGATCCCGACAGGGCTTATGACCTGGAGGCAGTTTCGCAAAATGAAAACAAGAGTGCAGCAGACAGATGCAGATGCCTACACCGCGGATGGCGGATTGGAACTTCATGAACAGAAAGATCTGTTTTTGTACAGTACTGTCAGTCAGAGTGCCAAACCAAAGAAGGATGATAATAATGATGGAAGTTCCGGAAGTTTCTCCAGTGGAGGAGAGAGCTTTTCTGGATCGAGCAGTGATTACTGATTGGAAATAATAAACGAAGATGTTCAAAAAGCAGTCCGTGAAGGGCTGCTTTTTGAGTATGCAAAACATTTTGGAAAGATATGGGCTGCAGGAAATATTTCAAAAAATGTTATACATATCTAAAATGCAATAAAATGCACAACAAACAGAGAAAAAACTTGTCAAAAATCCGACAATGTACAAATAAAAATACAATAACTGGGGAAAATGCACAAAAAACATGAAAAAATATACGTATTTGTTGAAGAAATGAGAGATTGTATTTTGATGCGTGTATGATATAATTCAACTGCTTAAAAAATTAAACGAGGGGGCGACAGTTTTGAAAAAAGTAGTAACATTTTTTGGAATGCTGCTGACGATGCTGCTTGCCTGTCCGACAGGTGTATGGGCTGCCGGAGAGGATACTACAGCACAGGTGCCGGTCTGGCTCTGCATTCCGTTTGCAGGACTTCTGCTCTGCATTGCAATCATGCCGCTGATCAAAGCAGAATGGTGGGAGGCACATCAGCCGCATGTGGTACTTATGTGGATCGTACTGATGATCATTCCTTTTGCGGTTGTTTATGGAGCAGGTGATGCTGCTGAAACAGTTCTGGACTGTATCATAAATGACTATCTTACTTTTATTGTACTTCTTTTTGGACTTTTCTGTGTATCAGGAAATATTACCATGGAGGGCGACTTTGCCGGTTCTCCGCGAGTTAACGTATGCCTTCTGGCATTTGGTACGCTGTTATCCAGCTGTATTGGAACAACGGGTGCCAGTATGCTGATGGTACGTCCGGTGATCAAGATGAATTCCTGGAGAAAAAGAAAAAGCCATATCATGGTGTTCTTTATCTTTATGGTGTCCAATATGGGCGGCTGCCTGACACCGATCGGAGACCCGCCGCTTCTGATGGGATTTATGCGAGGAGTACCATTCTTCTGGAGTCTGCATCTTTTCCCGGTACTGCTCTTTAATATGGTGATCCTGTTGTTTGTTTTCTATCATGTAGATAAGCTTGCATATCGTAAAGATATCGCACAGGGTCGTAAACCGGACATCTCCAAACCGGGTACCGAATTCCATATCGATGGACTTCATAACATTGTCTTTCTGATCATGATCGTGGCAGCAGTTATCTTAAGCGGTGTTCTTCCGGGACTTCCTGCATTCCAGAACGCAGAAGGTGCAGTAAAGGGTATTCGTATCCTGGGAGAAGTGACACTGACTTTCCCGGCTCTGATTGAAGTTATTATGATCCTTCTTGCTGCATTTTTGTCCTTTAAGACAACAGACAAGAGTATCCGCAGAAGAAACCACTTTACCTGGGGAGCTATAAAGGAGGTTGCAGTATTATTTATTGGTATTTTTATCACCATGCAGCCGGCACTTATGCTTCTGAAAGCACTTGGACCGAAGATCGGGCTTTATAAACCGCTGGAAATGTTCTGGGCTACCGGTGCACTGTCCAGTTTTCTGGATAATACCCCGACCTATCTGGTATTCCTTACCACAGCAGGAACCCTTGGTTTTATGAACGGAGTTACCACAAGCCTTGGTACAATTCCGGTAAAACTGCTCTCAGCAATTTCATGTGGTGCTGTATTTATGGGTGCAAATACCTACATTGGAAATGCACCGAACTTTATGGTTAAAGCTATTTCTGACGAGAACGGTGTGAATATGCCGTCTTTCTTCGGATATATTCTGTGGTCACTGGTATTTCTTGTTCCGGTATTTATCCTGGATATGCTTGTGTTCTTTATGTAAGGGGGGAGAAGAATGTCAGAAAAAATAAACAAAGAAATTTATACAAAGCTTGCGACCCGGATCTATGATCTGGATGGAGAAGTTTATCGTGTCCTTGGTTCTTCTCTTGGACGTACTTTTACAGGAAACCGCGATACCACAATCCGTACCTTAAGTATGCTGATGTATACAAAGCCGGATGGACATCTGCTTCGAAGTGAACTTGCTCTTATCAGTAACATGGCTCGTACCATCAAGGATGACAGTGAGAGAAGCCGCCTGATGACACAGTATGATGAAATTCTTAAAGAAATCGAACAGCTTCCGAATATGTTTGGCTCTACAGATATTATGGATGCCGAGCGTGTGGCTTTGAATCTTGCTGCAAGAAGAGAAAAACTTTCAGAGGATGACCACCTTGTGATCTGTATCAGCCGTACACAGGGAAGTGCAGGAAACGACATTGGATTTGAACTTGCAGATAATCTTCATATCAATTACTATGATGTGGAAATCTTTGATCAGGTAATGAAGCGTCTGGAAGCCGAAAAGGGAGAGGTACAGGATAAAGAAAACTTTACAGAGTTCAATAAATATGGAAAGAAAACACATGAAGGCCTGAAGGCAAAGTTAAAAGAACTGAATCGTTATCATGGCCTGAACAAGCAGGATGCAGTATTCTTCAATATGAGTGATTTGATCTGTGACCTTGCCAGAACAGAAGACTGTCTGATTATGGGTCGATGTGCCGATGCAATCCTTAAGAATAACCATATTCCACACATCAGCATTTTCATCAGCGCACCATTCCAGGTACGTGTTCAACACGTCATGGATGTCCGGAATATGAATATGAAGCAGGCTGTGAAGTTCCTTAAGAAGATGGATAAGCAGCACAGGAAATATTATGAATTTTATAGCGGTGAGAAGTGGGGGAAACCCGAAAATTACGATCTCTGCATCAACAGTGCCAACTATGGCATCAAGGAAACAATAGATGTGATCAAACGACTTCTTAATCAGCAGACACAATAAAAACAGGAGGTTGAGAACTTTTGCTCTCAACCTCCTGTTTTTATTTGTTCACGTCAATGTAGCTGTACAGGGTGTATTTGGAAATACCGAAATAGTTGGCAACCTTATCACCGGATTTTGTGATAAGGAAGGCCCCGGAATCATTCAGAAACTGGATGGCAGTGACTTTGTCTTCTTTGTTCATCAGGGCAACCGGTTTGCCTACAAGGGCAACTGACTCCTCGATCAGATGATCAAGAAGGTCATTCACACTGTGAGTGATCTCTTTTGGCTTTTCTTCTTTGTTGACCGGTGTGATCAGAGAATGGAGAGCACTTTCGATCATCGTAAGTTTGGTGATGTCATAGTTGATACCGAAGACATAATGAAGACTTCCGTCATCATCACGGATATAGGAAGTGCTGCATTTCAGGATTTTGCCGTCGGCAGTTTTCATCAGATAGCCGGAATGATCCTTTAATTCTTCTTCTTTCACTTTCTTTTTGTTGTTATGACGGATTACATCAAAAACAGCATTGGAAGGTCCGTCTCCGATTCCACGACCTGTCACATGTCCGTTTTCTATATGGACAATGGAATGTTCTGGATCGTTTGTTTTGAGATCATGGATCACGATCTCGCATTCCGGACCAAACTGAGAGGCCAGATCCCGCGCAATCTGTTTAAGTACAGTAAGTCGTCCCATTGTTTTACCTCCTTTTGTTAAATGGTACAACTGCTTATTAAATACTATATCACAAAACCGTTTTTATATAAAGTTTTTTTTACTGAGCAAAATTTAGGGTGCCTAAATATTATTGGTTGCTGTTTACAGATAATGGTTGCTGTCAGAGATAATTGGTGATATATTTGTTGTATTATAGTAATATTTGATATTCAACAAGATATAACAAGGATTCTCCCGCCTCTATAGGTGATGAGATGAATTGCAAACAAGAAAATGAACGGTAGTGGCGGGCGGAGAGAAATCGGTATCCCCCACTGACATGAGGCAGCTCACAGTCAGCATGTTGCTGACATGTCAGACTCTGTGAAATTACCGACTGTGAGTTGAAACAACAGTTAAAACGCAGGGGTGCATAAACTTATGAAGGAAAGGGTGGTAAAGAATGAAATATTTACTGAAAAACGGAACAGTGGTATCCGGAGAGAAGTCGGAGATGCTGGATGTTCTGGTAGACGGAGAAAAAATCACAGAAGTAGGAAGGAATCTTACAGCGGACGGAGCTCAGGTGATCGATGTAACCGGTAAGCTTCTGTTTCCAGGTTTTATTGACGGACACACACATTTAGATCTGGAGGTGGCAGGAACTGTCACGGCAGATGATTTTGAGACGGGAACAAGAGCAGCACTTCTGGGAGGAACTACACTGATCATTGATTATGCATCACAGGATAAGGGTGGACATACACTGAAGGAAGGACTTGATAAATGGCATAAGAAAGCAGATGGCAAATGTTCCTGCGATTATTCTTTTCATATGTCTATCGTAGAGTGGAATGATAAGACAGAATCAGAAGTTCAGGATATGATCGACCAGGGAATTACAAGCTTTAAGCTTTATATGACTTATCCTGCGATGATCGTAAACGACTGCGATATGTATAAAATCCTGAAGAAATTAGGCGAATGTGGATGCTTTGCCGGAGTTCACTGTGAAAATGCGGGCGTGATCGATGCCCTGATCTCTGAAGCAAAGAAAGAAGAACGCCTCGGACCGGAAAATCATCCGCTTGTAAGACCAGATACCATGGAAGCAGAGGCTGTACATCGGCTTCTGGTAATCGCGAAGGAAGCCAATGCACCAGTCATGATAGTTCATCTTACAAACAAAAAAGCCTATGAAGAAGTGATCAATGCAAGAAAGAACGGCCAGGAGGTTTATGCAGAAACCTGTCCGCAATATCTTCTTCTGGATGACAGTGTTTACTCCAAACCGGATTTTGAAGGTGCTGTCTATGTATGTGCACCGCCGATCCGCAAGAAAAAAGATCAGGACTGCCTGTGGAAGGCACTGGCAGATGGAGAAATCCAGACTGTAGCGACAGATCAGTGCAGTTTCACTCTGGAACAGAAAGCTCTGGGAAAAGATGATTTTACAAAGATCCCGGGAGGACTTCCGGGAGTTCAGACAAGGGGAACACTTCTGTATACCTATGGAGTTAAAACGGGTAAGATCACCAGAGAGCAGATGTGCAGGCTTCTCTGTGAGAATCCGGCAAAGCTTTATGGGGTATATCCGAATAAAGGTGCCATCACGCCGGGAAGTGATGCGGATATTGTTGTACTGGATCCGCACGGAGAAGGTGTGATCTCGGCAGCAACTCTTGCATACAACACAGACAACAACCCGTTTGAGGGATTCAAGCTGGGATGCAGCATTGACAAAGTCTTTCTTCGTGGAAACCTTGCAGTTGAGGATGGAAAGCTTGTCAAAGAAAAACTTGGCAGATACATTGCCAGAGGCAGAAAACAGTTCTGATGAACTGTGGGCGGAGAAAATCTTATGAAACATTTAATCGATAAGCTGCGCAGGGAGCAGGATCTATCAGCAGAAGAATTCAGAATGCTTCTGACAGAACGTTCAAAAGAAACAGATCTGTATGCACGGGAACAGGCAGATCAGGTGCGGCAGCAGGTATACGGAAATGAAATCTATGTACGTGGTCTGATCGAGTTTACAAACTACTGTAAAAATGACTGCTATTACTGTGGAATCCGCCGCAGCAACCGAAATGCCCAGCGTTACCGTCTGACAGAAGAGGATATCCTTGTCTGCTGCAGGGAAGGATATGAACTGGGATTTCGGACCTTTGTACTTCAGGGAGGAGAAGACGGATATTACACCGATGAAAAACTGGTCAGACTGATTCGCAGGATCAAAAAAAGTTATCCGGACTGTGCCCTGACACTTTCTGTCGGAGAAAAATCCGAGGAGAGTTATCGTGCATATAAGGAGGCAGGAGCCGACCGTTATCTTCTGCGTCATGAAACGGCATGTGAAGACCATTACAGGAAACTTCATCCCAAAGAACTGTCCTGTGAGAAGAGAAAGGACTGTCTGCGAACCCTGAAGAAGTTAGGATATCAGACGGGGGCGGGCTTTATGGTAGGTTCTCCCTTCCAGACGGTGGATGATCTCGTGGAGGATTTTTTGTTTCTTAAGGAGCTGGATCCGGAGATGGTTGGGATTGGCCCGTTTATTGCACACCAGGATACACCATTTCATGACAGAGAGAGCGGAACTCTTGAGGATACTCTTTTTTATCTGGCACTTCTACGTCTGATGCTGCCAAATGTACTTCTTCCGGCAACAACGGCACTGGGTACGATTCATCCGAAAGGCCGCGAACTGGGAGTGAGATCAGGCGCAAATGTTGTCATGCCAAATCTCTCGCCGGTTTCTGTGAGAAAGAAATATATGTTGTACGATGGAAAGATCTGCACAGGTGATGAGGCGGCAGAATGCAGATATTGTCTGAGCAGACGAATGGAGGCAATTGGCTGTCAGATCGTGACGGACAGGGGAGATTACAGAACTGTTCACAGGTAAGTTTCTGTGAACGGAGCGAACAGTAACGAGATTACAAAAAAGTCTTGCAATAGATATGGTATATGGGGTATAGTGGTTGTATGCTATAAAGGAGGAATTATTTCAGATGAAAAAATCCAGATTACTGATTGTGCTGGCTGGTCTGGCTGTATTTGCATCCGGATGTGGCTACAGCACCGGAGGGGAAGACTCTACGGTGACTGTGATTGAAGCAACTCCAACTCCAACCGCGACTCCTACACCGGAAGCAACTCCGACTCCGGAAGCAACTCCGACTCCGGCTCAGGAGGTTGTGCAGACAGCAAGCGGTGTGAATATCATAAAGCAAAATGCGACTTACTATGTTGTAGAGGGCGTAAACGTCCGCTCTGACTGCAGTACAGAAGCACAGATGATCACAGGAACGACTGCTGGACAGGAACTGACAAGTACGGGTGTCAGTGAGGATGGACAGTGGGTTGAAGTAACGATCAATGGTCAGACAGGTTATGTCAGTGCACAGTATGTTTCTACGACTGCTCCGGCCGGAGCTGCTGCACAGACAGCTGCCCAGTAAACAGCAAAATATGCAGACAAAACGCTGAACTTCCAGGGAGAAGATTTCCCAAAAGGAAGCTCAGCGTTTTTTATTTTTGTGGAACAGACAGATCATTCAGGATAAATAAGACGCTCCGGTCTGATGTCATAGAGAACCTCGCGGAGATATTTGTCAGCGAGGTATTTTGCCATGCCGAGATTCATATCCAGGTAGTTTCCGCAGTCTTTGGCAGAAGCACCCGGAATTTCACCCTCGAAATCACGGATAAATTCAAACATCTCTGTCATGAGAGGAACAATGTCAGCGGATTCATAATCACCCGCGAGAAGAAGATAGTTTCCGGTACGGCAGCCCATTGGCCCCCAGTAGATAACTTTGCCGCCAAATTCTGCATGGTTGCGGAGAAAAGTGGCTGCGAGATGTTCCATGGCATGAAGCTCTGCAGTGTTCATAACAGGCTCTTCGTTTGGTGAGGTCATGCGGATATCAAAGGTAGTAATGACCTGGTCACCGAGATAGTCCTTGCGGGAAACATAGATGCCCGGCTGGAGCTTGATGTGGTCTATGGTAAAGCTGGCTATTTTTTTCATGTATTTCAGATCCTTTCCTGTATTTTGATATAGCATCTTTCCTTATTGTAACAGAGCTTTGAAAGGGATACAAGTGCTTGTTATCCGGTATTGCTGTCGGCATTGACTTTGCATCGCTGTAATGTTAAACTGTTGCACAGGAAAGAGTTAGAACAGACATCGAAGCGCTGTTGTATATAAAATAAACAGCAGCATGAGAGGAGGAATTGACAATGAAATCCAGATTTTTGGCAGCAGTTTTTGCAGTGGTTCTCACAGCTGGTACACTTACGGGCTGTGAAAGCGCGAAGACATCCGAGCCGACAAAAACAGAAACTGCAAAAGAGGAGACTTCTTCAGATAAGGAAGTGACACAGGAACCTGTAAGTGAGGAGGAGGCAGCAGCCGACGGTTTTACAGATGGAAGCGACGGAGAGAGTGCAAAACTGGATACCAGTGAGGAACTGACAGGGATCCATCATGCGGGGATTGATATTAAGGATTATGGAAGCATCGAGATAGAACTCGACGCAGATACGGCACCGATCACTGTGACCAATTTTGTAAAGCTGGCTCAGGACGGTTTTTATGACGGCCTGACTTTCTGGCGTATCATAGATGGTTTTATGATGCAGGGCGGTGACCCGAAAGGCAATGGAACGGGCGGTGCGGATGAGACGATCAAGGGCGAGTTTTCCAGCAACGGTGTGAAGAACGATATCTCCCACACAAGAGGAACTATTTCCATGGCAAGATCCAGTGATCCGGACAGTGCAAGTTCTCAGTTCTTTATTGTTCAGTCAGACAGTACCTTCCTGGATGGGGACTATGCAGCCTTTGGTCATGTGACAGAAGGTATGGATGTGGTAGACAAGATCTGCAAGGATGCAGCTCCGACGGATGACAATGGAACGATCGAGTCAGAGAAACAGCCTGTGATCGAGAGTATCACGATCAAGGACTGACGGGAGATCTCACAGGAATCAGATTAAACGGCGACAGAAAATACAGATATAGATCCGGGATTACAGGAGTCTTTATCCGTATGGTCTGCCGCCGTTTTTGCTGATATCAAAGGGAACCAGGGTTACAGTTTGATGATAAGGACAGGAATGGGTGGATGGTTGGGACGGTTGTAATAATCGCTTCGGATGACCAGGTATTTATGCGGATCAAGTGTTGCAAGCCACGTAAGAACTGCATCCCGTTCCTCGAAGCCGGAATCTCCTCCACTGTAGATGCAGAGAGAGATCAGACCGCCTTTTTTGAGAAGAGAGAGTCCCTGCGTCAGAGTCGCAATGCTGCTGTCGCTTTTGGTTGCCATGGTGTGGTCTCCGCCGGGAAGATAACCGAGATTAAAGGTAATACAGCTCACAGAATTTTCTTTTGCATAGGAAGACATCTGTGTGTGCGATTCAAGCAGCAGAGTATAGTTGTCCGGGGCATCTGCCTTTGAGAGGCGTTCCTTTGTGCTTTTTACTGCCTGTTCCTGAATATCAAAGGCGATGACTCTGCCATCTTTGCCGCAGAGTGTGCTGAGAAGAAGCGTATCATTACCGTTTCCCATGGTAGCGTCGATACAGAGATCTCCGGGAGAGACCTGTTCTTTTATAAAACGTGCACACCATTGTGTAATCTGAAAATTTTTCATAAGTAACTCCTTTCGTCTTTGGCAGGCAGACACTTTGGAATGTATATGACAGGGTGCTGCCCTGTTTTTATTATAATATAAAAATGAGTACAAAAAAAGAAACACAGCAAAAATTCATTGCAATTGTCAGTGAGGCTGTTATAATGGAACAGATATGAAAACTGTGAACAGAGAAGGAAGGATCATTTATGTTAAAGGGTAAAACTGTTCTTCTGGGAGTCACCGGAAGCATTGCGGCATACAAAATTGCATATCTTGCAAGTGCACTGAAGAAGCTTCATGCGGAAGTACATGTGCTGATGACGAAGAATGCAACGAACTTCATTACACCGATTACATTTGAATCGCTTATCGGAACGAAATGTCTGGTAGATACCTTTGACAGAAACTTCCAGTTTCAGGTAGAGCATATTTCGATCGCAAAGAAGGCAGATGTGGCGATGATCGCACCGGCCAGTGCCAATGTGATCGGCAAGCTTGCACATGGGATCGCAGATGATATGCTGACAACAACTCTTATGGCATGCAAATGTAAGAAATTTATTTCCCCTGCCATGAATACAAATATGTTTGAAAATCCGATCCTGCAGGATAATCTCAAAACGCTTGAGCATTATGGATACGAAGTGATCCAGCCGGCAAGTGGTTATCTTGCCTGTGGGGATACCGGGGCCGGCAAGATGCCGGAGCCGGAAACGCTGCTTTCCTATATTTTGAGAGAAATCGCAAAGGAGAAGGATCTTGAGGGAAAGAAGGTTCTGGTTACAGCCGGACCTACCCAGGAAGCCATTGATCCAGTGCGTTATATCACAAATCATTCTTCGGGTAAGATGGGATATGCACTTGCAAAGGCGGCTATGCTCCGTGGCGCCGAGGTTACGCTGGTCAGTGGACCATGCAGCATCACACCACCACCTTTTGTAAAGGTAGTTCCGGTGGTAACGGCAAAGGATATGTTCGATGCCGTGACGTCTGTAAGTGCGGAGCAGGATATTATCATCAAGGCAGCAGCAGTGGCAGACTATCGTCCCCTTAAAGTCTTTGATGAGAAAGTCAAGAAGAAGGATGAAGAGATGAGTATTGCCCTGGAGAAGACAGACGATATTCTGAACTATCTTGGCGAGCATCGTACGAAAGAACAGTTCCTCTGCGGATTTTCTATGGAAACACAGAATATGCTTGGTAATTCCAGAGCCAAACTTGGAAAGAAGCATCTGGATATGGTTGCAGCGAACAACCTTAAGGTTGAAGGTGCAGGCTTCCAGGGTGACACCAATGTACTGACTCTGATTACACAGGATGAAGACGTATCACTCCAGCTTATGAGCAAGGAGGATGCAGCCAATGTCATCCTGGATAAAATCCTTTCTGTTATGAAAGAAAGGAATCAGTAACCCGTTCACCAGGAGGCGGGTAAATAAATCACATACCCGCAGTTCCGTACCGTATTGTATCCCTTAAGGAGGGAACGATAACAAGGAGGAAAATTATGAAAAGCAACAAATTCACCACATCACAGCTGACAATTCTTGGTCTGATGTCAGGAATCCTTTTTCTGATGGCGTACACACCACTTGGATACCTCAACATAGGACCTCTGGCAGTTACCTTTAATGTCATTCCGGTCGCAATCTGTGCGGTTGTTCTTGGACCGACAGGAGGAGCCGTGGCTGGAGCTGTCTTTGGACTGACCAGTTTTCTGCAGGCAATGGGAATCGGTGGAACCAGTGCACTGGGAGCAGCTTTATTCCAGATTAATCCGTTTTTAAGTGCAGTTCAGTGTTTTGTACCACGTATTCTTGACGGACTTCTGATCGGATATATTTTCAGAGGAATGAGAAGAAAAACAAATGTATATGTGTCCTGTGCTGTAACCGGATTCTTTTCCGCATTTCTGAATACTTTATTCTTTATGAGTGCACTGATCGTAATGTTCGGAAACACAGAAGTAGTTCAGAATCTGATGGGTGGAAGAAATGTAATTATCGGATGCTGCCTGATGGTAGGTGTCAATGCGATCTGTGAGATGGTTTCTTCAACGATCCTCACAGCGGCAGTGGGAACTGCACTTTCCAAAGCTCATCTGATTCCGGCATCTCAGATTGCAAAACCTGATGCTGTCGCATAAAAAGCATAAGAACAGGAATGAGAAATATGATTTTAGCCATTGATATCGGAAACACCAACATTGTAGTTGGCTGTATTGAAGAAAAGAAGATTTATTTTATAGAGAGAATCTCCACAAACCATACCAAGACAGAACTGGAATATGCCATCGATCTCAAGACGATACTTGATATCCATCATATCAAACGTCCGGATATTGAGGGAGCTATTATTTCTTCTGTAGTTCCACAGATTACGAATGCTGTGAAGCTTGCAGTCGAAAAAATCCTCAAGAAGCAGCCGATGATCCTGGGACCCGGAGTCAAGACAGGACTGAATATTGTTCTTGATAATCCTGGAGAGATGGGAGCAGACCGCGTTGCGGACGCAGTTGCAGCACTGGCACAGTATCCGGTACCGCTTGTTATCGTGGATATGGGAACAGCAACAACTATTTCCGTTCTGGATGACAGGAAACGTTATATTGGCGGTATGATTATGCCGGGAGTCAGAATTTCTCTGGACGCACTGACCGCCAGGGCTTCTCAGCTCAGTGGGATCAGTATTGAAGAGCCAAAGAGACTCATTGGACGGAACACCGTCGACTGTATGAAGAGTGGGATCCTTTATGGAAATGCAGCAGCGGTGGACGGTATTGTGGACAGGATCGAAGAGGAGCTTGGACAGAAGGTTACCGTGATCGCTACGGGTGGAATGTCCAGAAAGATCATTCCGCACTGTAAACGGGAGATGATCCTCGACTGCGATCTGCTTCTCAAAGGACTTCAGGTCATCTACGATAAAAACAAATAAGAATTATTAAATAAAAGTCATTTCTTTCAACTGTATAAAAACAGCGGAGCGAAATGACTTTTTCTTTTCAGAATCCCCGTGTCATATCGTGTGGGACGGGGGCAGTGAAGCAAAGGTCTTTGCCGGTCAGAGGATGGCGGAAATTTAATTGGTAAGAATGAAGGGGCTGACGTTTAAAATGATCATATACCGGACAATACAGATAATCCGCAGGGAGCGGGTGTCCAATGTATCCCATATGCACCCGAATCTGGTGAGTACGCCCTGTTTCCAGATGGATTTCCAGGAGGGAGTGATCATTTCGGACGGCGAGCCGCTCATAATGTGTGACCGCAGTTTCGCCATACTCCGGATCGACCTGACGCTGGATTACGGAATCCGAGACACGGCCGATGGGAGCTGAGATGGTTCCGGACGGTGGAGTAACACCGCGGACCACAGCCAGGTAAGTGCGCCGGATTTCTCTGTTACGCATCTGTGCAGAGAGAATCGCGGCACTGAGGGCATTCTTGGCAAGAACCAGGGCTCCGGAGGTGTCACGGTCCAGACGGTTGATGCAGCGGAAGGGACAGAATTCTCCTCTTTCCTGGAAATAAAAAGCAGCGGCATTGGCGAGCGTGTTGGTATAATTTCCAATGGAAGGATGGACCGGCATATCGGCGGGTTTATTCAGGACAAGAATGTCCTCATCCTCATAAAGAATGTTAAGGGGCAGGGATGCAGGAACGATTCCTTCCGTGGTGGCTGTTTCCATGACGCGAACCCGGAAAAAATCTCCTTCTTTTAGAATGCTTCGTCCCCCGGCACGCACTCCATTTACGAGAAGTGCCTCTTTATCAGGCTTCATGGAAGTCAGGATATGCCGGGAAAATCCCTTTGAGCGCAGAAATTCAAGCACCTGCATACCGGCTTCCTGTGATGTGATTGTGTATGTTAAGATTTTATCCATAAAAATTCTCCGTTTTGATGATTGGTCTGGCATCAGTATAGGACAACGACATGAAAAATTCTACAGATTTTGTAAAAATAAATGGAAAATGGAATCACAATCTGATATATAATAAGGTAAATAGTGGTTACAGGGCATTTATGACTCGCCGTTATAATAAAAAGGAAAATTATTACATAAGCTAAGAATACATAAGGCCGGGGGAATGAGACAAATGAGCGAAGAAAAAAAGATCAGCAGGAAGACACTAAAGATTATTTTAGGCGTGTGTATCGGGGCCATGGCTGCACTGACAGTGGGATTTTTTGCCTATATCCATATCGCAGATACGAACACGCTGGGGCGTAAGATTTCGATTTATGGCCTGGATGTGTCCCGGCTGAGCACAGCAGATGCAAAACAGAAGATCCTGACAGCTTTTCAGAATAAGAAAATAGTATTTCAGGAGAATGGTCAGGAGGTTTACAGCCTGACACTGAAAGACATGGGCTACAGCCTGGACGAGAGTGATCTTGAGGTACAGCTTACAGAACTTCAGAAGAAGAGAGAGGCAAACCGTAAGATCTTTGCAAAGCAGGAAAATGTCAATATTTCCTACAAGGTCAACAGAAATACAGAGCAGGAAAAAACAGCCCTTGCTGCAGAGCATTTTGGAGACAGAGAACGTACCGCTTCCACAGATGCATCGATTCAGTACGATGACCAGAAAAGAGAATTTACACTTACCAGTGAAAGCCAGGGTGATGAGATTGATGAAAGTCGACTTTTAAGTTTCGTCGATCAGACACTGGATGCAGATTTTACTTCCGGACTTCTTGATGAGGAAGCCAGGATCACAATGGGAACAGAATGCTATAAGCTTCCGCAGACTTCTGCTGATGAGGAAATGCAGAATAAACTGGCCGCTTTGAATGAACAGCTTAAGAAGTACAGAAGCACAACCATCACCTATACCTTTGGGAATACTACAGAGGTTCTGGATTCCCAGACCATCGATTCCTGGATCACGATCGACGGAGAGAATATCGGAATTGATCAGGAAGCCGCGAAGACATATATTCAGAATCTTGCGAATACCTACAATACGATCTATGTGCCGAGAACCTTCCATACATCATACGGAAACGATGTGACAATCTCCGGGAATGAATATGGTTTCCAGATCGACCAGGATGGGGAACTTTCACAGCTCCTTGAGGACTTAAAGAGCGGTACGGCAGTTTCCAGAGACCCAGTATACAGCATTCAGGGAATGCAGCGTAACGGAACGGACGATCTGGCAGGAAGCTATATTGAAGTCAGTCTGGATAATCAGCATCTGTGGCTTTATAAGGACGGTGCACTTGTGACAGAAACTGACATTGTAAGCGGTGCTCCGACCAAGGGCAGAGAGACGTATCGTGGTGCATGGCCGATCGCATACAAGGCAAGTCCGTTTGAATTATCAAGCGAAGAGTATGGATATAACGTCAAGGTAAACTATTGGATGCCATTCGTATATGGTCAGGGGCTTCATGACGCATCCTGGCAGTCTTCCTTTGGGGGAAACCGTTATAAATCCGGTGCCGGAAGCCACGGTTGCATCAATCTCCCCGAAGATCAGGCGGCGTTGATCTATAATACGATCGATGGCGGCTATCCGATCATTATCTATTAAATTTCACAGAGACGTACTGCAGTAATGATTTTGAATCATTGCTGCGGCGCGTCTCCTTTTTTGGAAAAAATATGGGAAAAAGTGCATTTCGTTGACATTTTTTATACAAAATAATATAATTAATGGGCAGATGCAAGGAGGAATTTTATGGTACATAAAACCGGACTGGAAGACTATTATGTAGTCAGAAATCAGAAGAAATTACGCTTTGGTTATACAACTGGTTCCTGCGCGGCAGGAGCAGCCAGAGGAGCAGCGGAGCTCCTTTTGGGAGAAGATGAGATCGAAGAAGCAGAACTTATGACCCCGAAGGGGATTCTTCTTCATCTGGAACTTCTGGACATAAAGCGGGATGAGAACGCGGCAAGCTGTGCAGTCCGTAAGGATGCGGGAGACGATCCGGATACCACGAATGGAATCCTGGTTTATGCAAAAGTTGAGAAATTTCAGATACGGTCGGATATGGAGGATCGTATTGTAATAGATGGAGGCACAGGAGTCGGACGGGTGACCAAACCCGGGCTTTCCCAGAAAATCGGGGAGGCTGCGATCAATCCGGTGCCGAGGGCTATGATCTTACAGGCAGTAGAGGAAATCGCGGACAGGTATCACTATGAGGGCGGACTCAAGGTGACAATCTCTGTTCCGGAAGGGGAAAAAATAGCCAGAAAGACCTTCAATCCCCGTCTGGGAATTGTTGGCGGTATCTCGATCCTTGGTACATCCGGGATCGTAGAGCCTATGAGCGAGAAGGCTCTGATCGACAGTATCCGGGTGGAAATGTCGCAGCATGCGGCAATGGGAGAGCAGTATATGCTGGTGACTCCCGGAAATTATGGAGCCGATTACCTGAGAGAGCATATGGCACTTCCCTTCGAAAAAAACATCAAATGCAGCAACTATGTGGGTGAGACAATTGATATGGCCGTTGATATGGGGGTGAAGGGAATCCTCTTTATTTCCCATATCGGTAAATTTGTCAAGGTTGCGGCGGGTATCATGAATACCCATTCACACAGTGCAGATGCACGTATGGAGGTACTTTGTGCCAATGCCATCCGTGCAGGAGGGGATCTTGCATGCGCCAGATCCATTCTTCAGTGTAACACCACAGACGAAGCCCTGCGTGTCCTCGATGAGAATCATATTCTCAGAGAAACTATGAAAGAGATCACAGACAGGATCCAGTTTTATCTGGATCATCGTTCCTATCAGCAGATCCTGCTTGGTGCGGTGATCTTTTCTAATGAATATGGATATCTTGGACAGACAGAGCATGCAGCAGAACTTATCAACAAAATCAGTAAAGGAGATAGAGAGTAATGGTACATTTCGTAGGAGCAGGTCCGGGAGCACCGGATCTTATCACAGTCAGAGGAAAACAGTATCTTGAGGAGGCTGACGTTATCATCTATGCAGGATCTCTTGTGAATCCGCAGCTTCTCGAATACAGCAAAGATGTATGCACGATCCATAACAGTGCCAAAATGACACTGGAAGAAGTGATCAGTGTGATCGAGAATGCAGAGGCAGAAGGAAAGACAACAGTACGTCTTCACACAGGAGACCCATGCATCTACGGTGCGATCCGTGAGCAGATGGATATCCTCGATGAAAAAGGAATTGCTTATGATTATTGTCCTGGAGTCAGTGCATTCTGCGGAGCAGCCAGTGCGCTGAATCTGGAATATACACTTCCGGAGATTTCACAGAGCGTGATCATCACCAGAATGGAAGGACGTACTCCTGTTCCGAGCAAGGAGAGCATTCAGTCCTTTGCAGCACATCAGGCAACTATGGTTGTATTCTTAAGTACAGGAATGCTTGAGGAACTGAGCAGAAGACTGATCGAGGGCGGATATACAAAGGATACTCCGGCGGCGATCGTTTACAAGGCAACCTGGCCGGATGAGAAGAAATTTGTCTGCACAGTCGGCACACTTGCACAGACAGCAGCAGAGAATAATATCACCAAAACAGCACTTATGATCATCGGAGACTCTGTCAAGGCGGCTCAGTATGACCGCTCCAAGCTCTATGATCCGGGATTTACAACGGAATTCCGTGAAGCGACAAAATAAATTATGAATACTGCAGAAAAAGAATCTGACGATGACCGCAGGATTTCTATTATCTGTTTCAGCCTTACAGGTAAAGAAACTGCACAGAAACTTAAAGATGGGCTGGAGAAGTGCGGCTATCATACAGAGTTATACAAAAAAAGCAGATACCTGGAAGATTCTATCGCTGAGAGTACAGCAGACTGGACAGCAGAGCACTTCCACAGGGAGGATGGACTTATTTTTGTCGGAGCCTGTGGGATTGCTGTGCGCAGCATCGCACCGCAGGTTGCCAGTAAGAAGTCAGACCCGGCAGTTCTGGTCGTGGATGAGTGCGGACAGTTTGTAATCTCACTTTTGTCCGGACACCTGGGCGGAGCGAATGAACTGAGCCTGAAAGCGGCACAGATCCTGGGGGCACAGCCGGTCGTGACGACAGCGACAGACCTTCATAAGCGGTTTGCAGTCGATGTTTTTTCCAGAAAAAACGACTGTGAAATTCTGTTCATGAAGGCTGCGAAGGAGGTTTCAGCGGCACTGCTGGCGGGTAAAACCGTAGGATTTTACAGTGAATTTCCATTCGTGGGAGCACTTCCAAATGGATTGACAGAATGTGATGCAGAGGGAATTCCGCTCGGGGGAGAATCCGTACCGGAAGCTGGAGTGGCGGTAACGATCCATCCTTCCTGCCAGCCGTTTGCGTCTACGACACAGGTCGTGCCGTCGGTGGTTACACTTGGAATGGGCTGCAGGAAGAACAAAGAAGCTGCCATCATCCAAAAAGAGGCCGAGAACTGTCTCAGGGAGGCGGATATTTACCGTCAGGCAGTCAGAAATCTTGCAAGTATTTCCATCAAGAAAGATGAGCCGGGTCTGAATGCCCTGGCAGAAGAATGGAAGCTTCCTTTTGTCACCTATACAGAGGAAGAACTGAAAAATGTCGAAGGAGAATTTACTCCGTCTGCTTTTGTAAGGACCATCACAGGTGTGGAGAATGTCTGTGAGCGAAGTGCAGTCCTGGGTTCAGACAATGGCAGACTGATCAGAAAAAAGACCGGAAGAGAGGGTGTGACGACAGCTCTTGCACTCCGGAAATGGGAGGTACGTTTTGAATAAAATATATGTTGTAGGAATCGGACCGGGAGGCTGTGACCAGATGACCGGTATCGCTATGGAAGCCCTGAAAAACAGTGACGCGATCATCGGATATACCGTTTATGTAGATCTTGTAAAGGATACATTCCCGGATAAGGAGTTTCTTACCACACCGATGAAAAAAGAAGTAGACCGCTGTGTGCTGGCATTTGAGGAGGCAAAGAAGGGTAAGGTTGTTTCTATGATCTGCAGCGGCGATGCCGGTGTTTATGGTATGGCCGGTCTTATGTATGAGGTTGGAGTGAATTATCCGGATGTTGAACTTGAGATCGTTCCGGGTGTCACAGCAGCTCTTGGAGGGGCGGCAGTACTTGGGGCACCGCTGATCCATGATTTCTGTCTGATCAGCTTAAGTGATCTTCTGACCCCGTGGGAAAAGATCGAAGCCAGACTTCTTGGTGCGTCTCAGGCAGACTTTGTGATTTGTCTTTATAATCCATCCAGCAAAAAACGTCATGATTATCTTCAGAAAGCCTGCGATCTGATGATGCAGTACAAATCTCCGGACACTGTATGCGGAACTGTATGCAATATCGGACGTGAAGGCGAAGAGTATCATCTGATGACACTCAGAGAACTTCGTGATACACAGGTGGATATGTTTACAACCGTATTTATCGGAAACTCTCAGACAAAAGAAATAAACGGTAAGATGGTAACACCACGAGGATACAGGAATGTATAAAGTCATTGTATTTGCCGGGACGACCGAAGGATACGAGATCAGTCGTTTCCTCAGCGAAAACCAGCTCCCGATGCTTGCCTGTGTTGCAACAGAATATGGCTCAAAGTCTCTGCAGGAAAATTCCTGTCTGCACGTACAGGCAGGAAGACTGGATGAGCAGCAGATGAGGGACCTTTTTTTCAGAGAGAAACCGGAGCTGGTTCTGGATGCGACCCATCCGTATGCGGCGGAGGTGACACAGAATATCAGGAAAGCCTGTGAGGAAACCGGAGTTTCTTATACAAGAATCCTCCGTACAGGAAGTGAGCAGCAGAATGCTGTTTATGTCCGGGATGCAAAGGAAGCAGCGGAGTATCTCGAAGGGACAGAAGGAAACGTGCTTCTGACAACCGGAAGTAAGGAACTGGCAGTATTTACTTCTGTTTCAGATTATAACAAAAGGCTGTTTGCCAGAGTACTTTCTCTCCCGTCAGTGATCGAATCCTGTCAGGCACTTGGCTTTGAGGGCAGAAATCTGATCGCAATGCAGGGACCTTTTTCAAAAGAACTGAATCAGGCAATGCTTGAACAGTATCAGTGTAAGTATCTGGTTACCAAGGATTCCGGGAAAGCAGGCGGTTTCCTGGAGAAGATCCAGGCGGCAGAGGCCCTGGGCGTGACGGCAGTGATCATTGGCAGACCGCTCGCTGAGGAAGGACTCTCCTTAAAGGAATGCAGACATATGCTGATCGAGCGTTATGGCCTTAAGAAAGAGCAGAACGTTACACTTCTCGGAATAGGTATGGGCAGCATTGGAACTCTGACTTTGGAAGGGCGAGAAGCTGTCAGAAGTGCAGACTTGATTGTAGGGGCCAGAAGGATGGTTGATGCTGTACGACTTCCGGGACAGGATTTCCTGTATGAATACCGAAGCAGGGAGATTGCAGCGTATCTTGCAGAGCATCCAGAATATACGAAAGTTGTGGTTGCACTGTCCGGTGACGTCGGATTTTACAGCGGTGCAAAGAAGCTTGTGGAACTTCTTGGTCCGGAAACCAAAATGATCTGCGGGATTTCTTCTGTAGTTTATTTTATGTCGAAGATTGGACTTTCCTGGGATGATGCAAAGATTGTCAGTGCACACGGCAAGACCTGTAATCTTATTTCGCTGATTCGTGAGAACCGTAAGGTTTTTGCAATTCTCGGAACAAATGACGGAGTCCGTAACCTGGCAGAGAAGCTTACATTTTATGGAATGGGTGATGTTATCCTCCATGTCGGGGAAAATCTTTCCTACGATAATGAAAAGATTTTTTCAAAACAGGCAAAAGAACTTGTTTCCTATGAGGGAGATCCGTTGAGTGTGATCTGTGCGTACAATCTCAAGGCAGAGCCGGAGCCGGCAACGCATGGACTGTCAGACGAAGAATTTATCCGCGGCAAGGCACCGATGACCAAGGCAGAAGTGCGTACGGTTTCGCTTGCAAAGCTGAAACTTTCGAAGGATGCAGTTTGTTATGATATTGGCGCAGGAACCGGATCTGTTTCTGTGGAGATGGCACTTCGTGCATCCGAGGGCGAGGTTTATGCGATCGAGAAAAAGGAAGACGCACTTGCACTTCTTGCACAGAATAAGAAGAAGTTTGCACTGGATCATATGTACATTATTCCGGGAACTGCACCGGAGGCACTGGAAGAACTGCCGGTTCCGACGCATGCTTTTATCGGAGGTTCTTCAGGAAATATGAAAGAGATCGTTGAGCTTCTGATAAAGAAGAATCCGCAGGTGCGGATCGTGATCAACTGTATTACACTGGAGACGGTGGGAGAGGCACTTGGCTGCATCCGTGAGCTTGCGAAACAGGAAGGCTGTGAATGTGAGAATGAGATTGTCCAGCTCTGTGTTTCCAGATCCAAAAATATCGGAAGGTATCATATGATGATGGGAGAAAATCCTATTTACATCATCACGGTACAGATGCTTAAAACTTCAGAAGAAGTGGAGGAACAGGCATGAAAATACCAAGAATCCTTCTGGCAGCCGGAAGCAGCGGAAGTGGTAAGACCCTGATCACCTGTGGACTTTTGCAGGCACTTATGGAACGTGGTGTCAAAACGGCATCCTTTAAATGTGGTCCGGACTATATCGATCCGATGTTCCACAGCCGGGTGATTGGAACAAAATCCCGAAACCTGGACACCTTTTTTACAGAGTCTGAAGTAACCAGATATCTCCTTGCCAGAACTGCAAAGGACTGTGAGATTGCAGTCATGGAAGGCGTTATGGGATTTTATGACGGCGTGGCGGGAACGACAACCAGAGCCAGTGCCTATGATCTTGCCAAAGTGACAGATACACCGGTTATTCTGATCGTGAACAGCCGGGGGATGAGTGTATCTCTGGCGGCTTATGTCAGAGGCTTTATGGAATACAGAAAAGACAGCCATATCAGAGGTGTGATCTTTAATCAGATGTCTCCGATGCTGTATCCGAGAATGAAGAAACTTCTGGAGGAAGAACTGGGAGTTGAGGTTCTTGGTTATGTTCCGAAGGTGGAGGACTGTGTGATCGAGAGCAGACATCTTGGACTGGTCCTCCCGGATGAAATCCCGGAATTAAAAGAAAGACTTCATAAGCTGGCCGGCGTCCTTGAAAAGACGCTGGATATTGACCGGATCCTGAAGCTTGCACAAAAAGCACCAGAGATCTCGGACACAAAGCCGGAGGCTGTATCTGATTTCCGTCTTCCGGAGCCGGTGCGTATCGGAGTTGCAGAGGATGAGGCCTTCTGTTTTTTCTATGAGGATAATTTTGAACTTCTGAAAGAAATGGGAGCAGAACTGATCCCGTTTTCGCCTCTAAAGGACGGGAATTTTCCAGATGAACTGGACGGACTTCTTCTGTATGGAGGCTATCCTGAATTAAACGGAAAAAAACTGGAACAAAATATCCCTATGAGAAACAGGATACGTGAAGAATTGAAAGCAGGAATGCCATGTATGGCAGAGTGCGGAGGTTTTATGTATCTCCATGAAGAACTGGAGGGAATGGACGGAAGGTTTTATCAGACAGTCGGGGTTATTCCCGGCAGAGCGTACCGTACACCGAAGCTCTCGAGATTCGGTTATGTGACGCTGACACAGAAAAAACCGGTCTTTGGAAGAGAGGATTTTGGAGAGATCCCGGCACATGAATTCCATTATTTTGATTCTGAAAGCTGTGGAGATGATTTTCACGCGGCGAAACCAGAGAGTCAGAGAGGCTGGGAGTGTATTCACGGAAGCGACAGCATGATGGCTGGTTTTCCGCATTTATACTATTATGGAAATCCTGAAGTGCCGAGGGCTTTTCTGGAGAAATGTCTCGCATACAAAAAACAGAGATCTTTTTTAAGACAGGAGGATCAGGAAGAGTGACAAACGTGATCTATCATACGATAGCCCTGGCAGCAGGGTTTTTACTTGATCTGATATTTGGAGATCCCAGATGGCTGTATCATCCGGTCTGTCTGATCGGAAATCTGATCTCCATACTGGAAAAGGGAATCCGCAAAATCTTCCCCAAAACAAATGCAGGAGAGCTGGCTGGCGGTTTTGTGGAAACCCTAGTGGTCTGTCTTTTTTCTTTTGGTGTACCGGGCATCGTACTGTATCTTTTGTATGGACATTTCCCGGCAGCAGGCGTGCTTCTGGAGACTTTCTGGTGCTATCAGCTTCTTGCAACGCGATCTTTAAGGGATGAGAGCATGAAGGTGTATGACCGTCTGGTGAATGGAACGATTGAGGAGGCACGTTATGCAGTTTCCATGATCGTGGGAAGAGATACGAAAGAACTTACAGAGACCGGTGTGACCAAGGCGGCGGTAGAAACAGTGGCAGAAAACTGTTCTGACGGAGTGATTGCTCCGATGATCTACATGGCGATCGGTGGTGCTCCACTTATGTTCCTGTATAAAGGGATCAACACAATGGATTCCATGCTGGGCTACAAAAACGATAAATATTTATATTTTGGAAGATGCAGTGCAAAGCTTGATGATGTGGCAAATTATCTTCCGGCAAGAATTTCCGGCTGGCTGATGGTGGCGGCCTCTTTTATCTGCGGCATGGACGGCAGACAGGCGGCCAGGATTTATCGCAGGGACAGAAGAAATCATGCAAGTCCAAATTCTGCACAGACAGAGGCAGCTATGGCAGGGGCTCTTGATGTGCAGCTTGCCGGAAATGCTTATTATTTTGGTAAATTATATGAGAAACCGACGATAGGAGATCCGATCCGTGCAGTGGAGCCGGAAGATATCCGACGCTCAAACCGTCTGATGTATGGAACGGCCATTCTTGGCATTCTGATCTGTCTGCTCATTCGGATCGCTGTCGGATTCTGGGTTTTATAAAGGATTAGACGGCAGCAAAGGAGAAAATAAATGAAACACGTACACGGGGGAAATATCTATACTTACAAAAACTGTCTTGATTTTTCCGCAAACTGTAATCCCCTTGGAACACCGGAGAGTGTAAAACAGGCAGTCCGGGACAGTCTGGATCATCTGAAAGATTACCCGCAGGTGGGCTATGCACCACTGAAGGAGGCAATTGCAGCTTATGAGGATGTCAAACCGGAACATATTATCTGCGGCAACGGTGCGGCTGAATTAGTGTTTTCACTTTGTCATGCACTGAGACCCAAACGGGCGCTGATCCCGGTGCCTACCTTTGCCGAATATGAGCAGGCACTGGAAAGTGTTGGCGCACAGGTGGAGCATGTGCTTCTTAAGGAAGAAGAAGAGTTCCGTGTCCAGGACAGTTTTATTGACTGGCTTCATAAAGACCTGGATATGGTTTTTCTCTGCAACCCGAATAATCCGACAGGGATGCTTACGGACAGGGAATTTCTGTTTAAACTGCTCCGTGTCTGCCGGGAAATGGATATTTTTCTGGTGGTGGATGAATGTTTCCAGGATTTTATCCGGGATCCGGGCCAGTACAGTCTGAAGGCACAGCTTCCGAGATACCATAACCTGTTTCTTCTGAAGGCATTTACGAAGCGTTATGCGATGGCAGGGGTCCGTCTTGGATATGGGATTACGGAGAATGAGGAGCTTCTTGAAAAGATGACACTGGCCACACAGCCATGGAATATTTCTGTTCCTGCACAGGCAGCAGGAATTGCGGCACTTAAAGAGACAGATTATGTTGAAAGAGCACGAAATCTGATCTTTGAGGAGGCAGAGTATTTAAGCGGGGAACTGTATAAGCTTGGAATGACTGTTTTTCCTTCGCAGGCAAATTATCTGTTTTTTAAGGGTCCAGAGGATCTTTTTGAAATCTGTGTCAGAAAGAATGTCCTGATTCGGGACTGCAGCAACTATCCGGGACTTGGAAAGGGATTTTACCGTGTGGCAGTGCGGACTCACGAAGAAAATGAACAGCTGATCCGGACGATCCATGACGGACTTATGGAAGAACGAAAGAAAGCACAGCAGGAAGAGGAGGAGCAGTAGAATGGCAAAAGCGATCATGGTGCAGGGAACAATGTCAAATGCGGGCAAAAGCCTTCTGGCGGCGGGACTCTGCCGTATCTTCAGGCAGGATGGATACCGGGTGGCCCCTTTTAAGTCACAGAATATGGCATTGAATTCTTTTATCACAAAAGAAGGACTGGAAATGGGAAGGGCACAGGTCATGCAGGCAGAAGCAGCAGGAATCGAACCCTCGGTTCTTATGAATCCGATTCTTCTCAAGCCGACGAATGACGTGGGATCTCAGGTTATTGTAAATGGTGAAGTTCTTGGCACAATGAGTGCAAGGGACTATTTTGCCTACAAGAAAAAACTGGTTCCGGACATTATGAAGGCATTCGATGCACTTGCTGCCGAGAATGATATTATTGTGATAGAAGGAGCAGGCAGCCCGGCTGAGATCAACCTCAAAAAAGAAGACATCGTCAATATGGGAATGGCAAAGATGGCAAAGGCACCGGTGCTTCTGGTCGGAGATATTGACCGTGGAGGTGTATTTGCACAGCTTTATGGAACGGTGGAGCTTCTTGAGGAAGATGAAAGAAATATGATCAAGGGACTGATCATCAACAAATTCCGCGGAGACAAGACCATTCTTGATCCGGGTGTGGAGATGCTTGAGAGCAAGTGCAGGATTCCAGTGGTGGGAGTTGCACCATATCTTAATATTCAGGTGGAGGATGAGGACAGCCTTACCGAGCGTTTTGACAGACCTCAGGAAGTTGGGATGATCGATATGGCGGTTATCCGTGTGCCGAGAATTTCCAATTTTACGGACTTTAACCCACTGGAGAGTATACCGGGAGTTTCGCTTCGTTATGTACAGCACCCGTCAGATCTCAAAAACCCGGATGTGATCTTTCTTCCGGGAACCAAAAACACGATGGATGATCTCAAATGGCTGCGCGAAAGTGGAATGGAGGCACTGATCCTCAAAGAAGCTGCAAGAGGAACCCTGATCTTTGGTGTCTGTGGCGGTTATCAGATGCTGGGCGAGAACCTGAGTGATCCGCACGGCGTGGAAGCCGGCGGTTCCATGCGTGGAATGGGACTTCTGCCGATGGATACCGTGTTTGCCCAGACGAAGACGAGAACACAGGTGACAGGGCATTTCCTTTCGCTTGAGGGAGACTTTGCACCTCTTAGGGAGGTTGCATTTACAGGATATGAGATCCATATGGGAGAGAGCACCTGGAAGGAAGGTGCAGCTGCCAGTACCTTTACGAAGGACACAGTGACCGGAAAGGAAAAAAGAGAAGGTACTTTTTACCACAATGTCTGCGGTACTTATGTACACGGGATCTTTGACAGGGAAGAAGTGGCACTCGGGCTTGTGAAGGCAGTGGGTGACAAAAAAGGAATTGATGTATCTGAGATGGAAGGTGTGGATTTTGCAGCGTTTAAGGAGTCACAATATGACATCCTGGCGGCAGAACTGAGGAAACATCTGGATATGAAAAAAATCTACGAAATACTGGACGAAGGAATAGAACCGGAAAAGGAGACGATCTGATGAAGGTTGAACTTGAAAATGTAAAGCCGATGGACATAGAGAAAAGAAGCTTTGAGATCATCACGGAAGAGCTTGGAGATACCCCGCTTGTCCCGGGAACTGAACTTGTGGTAAAGCGCTGCATCCATACAAGTGCAGATTTTGACTATGCCAAAAATCTCTGTTTTTCACAGGATGTCATAGAGAAAGCAATGGATGCAATCAGAAATGGTGCCTGTATAGTCACAGATACACAGATGGCGAAATCTGGTATCAACAAACGTGCACTTGCCCGTTACGGAGGCGAAGTATACTGTTTTATGTCCGATGAGGATGTGGCAGAGCTTGCAAAGAAGCATGGAACCACAAGAGCAACAGCGAGCATGGACAAGGCTGCCGCTCTTGACAAAAAGTTGATCTTTGCGATTGGAAATGCACCGACAGCACTGGTACGCCTCTATGAACTTATTGAGGACGGAAAATTATCACCGGAGCTGATCATCGGTGTTCCTGTTGGGTTTGTCAATGTTGTGCAGTCAAAGGAACTGATCATGCAGGCAGATGTGCCGTATATTGTTGCAAGAGGACGGAAGGGTGGAAGTAATATTGCCGCCTGTATCTGTAATGCTCTGCTGTACATGATCGATAACCGGAGAGACTGAAGCACAAAAATTCAAGAATGAAAAAGAGGACTGTCTGAATTTTCTTCTATGCCTTTGGGACAGGAGAAGAAAGTTCAGACATGATCTGAGACAACAGATGGCAGGCAGGTGCAAAATCCTCCTCGGGCATTGAAGAACAGGAAAGAAGAAGGGTTACAAAACCGGGTTCTTCTTTTAATATCTGCAGGCGCAGACCACGGGTCCGTGCCTGCTTTTTTAATTCTGCGCCGTCTGCGGGACTGGAAAGCGTGAGCGCAAGGCTGGTTCCAGCGGCACCGATCTGTATCTGTGAGCTGCTGCCAAAAACTTCGCGGACTTCATGGAGAAGCAGTTTCAGCTTCTGGGAGTACAGACGTTTCAGCCTCCTTGTCTGGGCACCAAGATGACCGTCGCGGATAAACTGGCAGAGAGCAATCTGCTCCGCCTTGGATGCAGTCTGGCTGTAATAGTCGGCCCGTCTGTGGTATTCGTCCGCAAGAGATGGCGGCAGTACCATAAAACTGATACGGATCGAAGGGAGGAGAAGACGCGAAAAGGAACCAAGATAGACTACATTATGTCCGCCTGCGAGACCGAAAAGAGAAGGCGTCGGCTTCTGGAGATACACAAATTCATTTTCAAAATCATCTTCAATGATGAGACTGCCCTTTGTTCCGGCATAGTGGATCAGCTCCATACGCCGGGATACCGGCATGATCTCGCCCCATTTTGTCATATGCGCCGGGGAGACATAGATGATATCACAGTCTTTATTTCGATAATGTATTTCAAATCCATAATCAGAAAAAACAGTACTTCCCTGAACAAAAGAAGGTGTTGGAAAGGATACCGTCTGTCTTTCACGCAAAAGAGGACAGAGAAGCTGCAGAAGACTCTGCACACTGGCTCCGATCACAATATCCTCTGCCGAACAGACCACATTGCGGTGCTGTCGGACATAGTCAGCGAGAACCTGTCGTAGATCCTCTTCCCCCTGCGGCTCTCCGTAGGAGAGAAGTCTGTCGTTCTGGCGCAGTGCACTTTTGATATACCGCTGCCACAGATCAAAACGAAAACTTTCACGGTCAACGCCGGCAGAGGCGAAATCGTACCGGACCTCTGGCAGGGCGGCATTTCTGGGTTTGGGCTGTACCGGCTCCAGTGATGCGATATCGGTCACATAATACCCGCTCTGTGCCCGGGCAATAATATAGCCGTCTGCGGCGAGCTGGAGATAGGCACTCTCGATCGTGGTACGGCTGAGATTCAATTCCTCAGCACATTTGCGAAGGGAGGGCATACGACTTCTGGCAGGAAGACGGCGTTCCATGATCAGTTCCCGGTAATGATGATAAACCTGCATATATAAACTTTCTTTTTTGTCAGTCTGGTGTAAAGATAAACTCATAAACTGTCCCCCAAAAAATGAATAAAAGTGGTTCTTTTTTGATGTACATTCAGGTGTTATTCTAATTCAGAATAGCAAAAAATGCAAGATGAGGAGAAATACTTTGAAAAGAATTGCAGTTCTCAATGATCTGTCCGGGATGGGAAAATGTTCCCTGACAGCGGCAATACCGGTTCTCTCGGTGATGGGAGTGCAGGCGTGCCCGCTTCCTACCGCAGTTTTGAGTGCACAGACCGGATTTCCGTCTTATTATTGTGATGATTATACAGACCGCATGGATATTCTGATGGACGAATGGCAGAAGATGCATTTCCGTCCGGATGGCATTTACACCGGTTTTCTGGCAGATGCACTACAGGCAGAGAAGGCAGTGGATTTTATACAGAGATTCAAAAGTACAGAGACAAAGGTTCTGGTAGATCCGGTCATGGGTGATGATGGCGAGGAATATTCCGTTTATACAGAAGAATTATGTGAAAAGATGCGGATTCTGGTGCAGGAGGCGGCTGTGATCACGCCGAATGTCACGGAAGCACTTCTGCTTCTTTATGGAAGCAGAGGGATGCATACAGAATGGCAGAAGCTTGCCGACTTAAGCACGGAAGCACTTCTGGAATACATTCAGCAGACAGGAAGGCTGCTTACAGAAAAATTTCAGGCAGAGACGGTTATCACAGGCATCAGTCACGAAAGCGAAGACGGACAGAAATGTATCAGCAATCTGATCTGTCAGAAAAACAGTCAGACCTGGATAACAACCAAAAAAGAAGGCGGCAGTTATTCCGGAACGGGAGATCTGTTTGCTTCTGTACTCTGTGCCGATATGGTCAAGGGGAGAGATATCGCTTTATCAGTACAGAAGGCGGTCAATTTCCTTGCAAAAGGAATCCATGATGCAGTAAAAGAGGGAACAGACCGAAACGAAGGAATCTGTTTTGAAACGTATCTTTATGAGCTGGCAGACAGGAGACGGTAAACAGATCGTACGACAAAAAGAGGGAAACCATACAGAAGATTTCTGTACAGTTTCCCTTTTGTGTTATTTATTAAAGATTTTTTTTCTTATAGATAAACCAGGATGCGATCGCTGTAAATACGAGAAGATAGGCAAGCAGGATCACAATCCCTGAAAATGCAAATCCTTCACCGGCAGAAATGCTTCGGATCAGATGACTGGTCTGGGAAAGCGGAAGTGCAGATACAAACTTTCCGATAAACCCGGGAAGCTTTTCTGTGGAGAAGAAGGTGTTGCACAGATAAGCCATCGGCATGATGATGTAGTTGGAAAAACGCGGTACGTCTGCATGGTTTTTGGCGAGGAAAGAAACCACGACGCCTATTGCAGAAAAAACAGCTCCGTTTAAAAACATCACCAGAAAAGACCATCCGTTAAAAATAAGTCCGGTATCGATCGGCAGAGTCAGGATCAGGATCACACCTCCGGCATAGAATCCACGAAGGCTTCCGCCGATGATCTGCCCTGCGATAAACTGCCACAGAGGCGTCGGTGAGATCATGACCTGATCAAAGGCCTTCTCATATAATCTCTGGACATTCAGATTCTGGGCAATGGCATTGAAGCTTCCGTTCATCGTTGTCAGAGATACGACACCCGGGATAAGGAAATTCAGGTACGGCTGTCCGTGGGACGTTGTCTGGATTCCCATTCCGAACACAACAAGATACATCAGAGGTGCGATCATGGCTGCCAGTGTGATCTTGTAGAAATCTCTGCGGAATTCCACCCATTTTTCCCATAAAATTGTTATAATTCCCATTTGCTCCTCCTTTATGACGGCATCAGATGACGGCCTGCCCGCTCCACAAAAACATCTTCCAGAGTGGTTTCACGAAGAGAAGCCTGTCCTGTAAGGGAGGACAGAAAGGCGATGGCCTCCTGACGGCTGTGGAAATAATGGCTTACAGTACTTCCGTCAGCACCCGGTTCATCGACTGTGTAGGCCCCGAGACTTTCGATCAGACCGGTAGGAGTATTGATTTCTTCCAGTTTACCGTGATCCATCAGAGCTACGCGGTTGCAGAGATTTTGTGCTTCTTCCATATAGTGTGTGGTCAGAAGAATCGTCAGGTTTTTTCCGTTCAGCTTGCGCAGAAGATTCCACATCTGTCGTCTGGAAAGCGCGTCCATTCCGGCAGTCGGCTCATCGAGGAGAAGGATCTCCGGGTCCGTCAGAAGTGCACGGCAGACCATCAGTTTGCGCTTCATACCGCCGGAAAGTTTGCGGACGGTACGTTTACGGAATTTAAGCAGGTCACAGAACTCCAGAAGTTCTTCTGTTCGCTTCCGGATCTCCTTGCGGGGCATGAAATAAAGCCTTCCCTGATATTCCATGATCTCGTCCATGGTCATATCCTGGCGCATGGAATACTCCTGAGTGATCACGCTGATCTTGCGTTTCAGATCCGGACGGTTTCTCTTCAGTGTCTGGCCATCGATCAGGATCTCCCCTTTTGTGGGAAGGAGCAGGGTGGATAAAAGACTGATCGTTGTTGTTTTTCCTGCGCCGTTTGGACCGAGGAGACCAAAAAATTCTCCGGTTTCGATCGTAAGGTTCAGGGAATCCACAGCAGTGAAATCATCAAAGGTCTTGGTCAGATTTCTGGTTTCGATCATTTCTTCTCCTTTGCAATGATCAGGGAATAATAACCTGCATCATCCGGAATTTCCTCAACATTTCTGTAGATGTGTTCCTGCGGCATACCACAGTTTTCGACCATCAGGACATCGCGGCCGCTCTTTGCAAGGATTTCCTTGACCTGATTCATTTTTTTGCCGGATTTCATAAGAACGTAATTTCCGGATTCACTGAGATCGTTGTCAAGACGATGTACAGCCGGTACGATATGAAGCTGTTCGTTCCATTCAGAAAGAGAAACGTTCAGACGGGCAGCGGCAGCACAGAAAGAGGTGATTCCGCTTACAAGCTCTGTGTGATATCCGTCTGCCTCCACACGATGCTGGAGATAGGAGAAGGTAGAATATACACAAGGATCTCCAAGAGTCAGGAAAACAACGTTTTTGCCCTGATCAAGACAGACTTCCAGTGCTTTGGCTCCCTTTTCATGATTTTCCTCCAGTTCTTTTGCATCATGTGTCATTGGCATATAGATCGGAAGAAGTTCCTTGTCTGCCAGTTCAGGCACTGCCTGGACTGCAATCTTGTAGGCAACCGTGTCTTTGACATCTGCACCTGGTACAGCAATGATCTCATTCTCGCGGATCATGCGGATCGCCTTCAGTGTCATTAATTCCGGATCTCCAGGTCCGACTCCTACGCCATATAATGTTCCTTTCATTGGTAAAAAACCTCCTGTTTATACTAAAAAATTTGATAATGTAAAAATGTAAATCAGTCACATTCTTTTTATTATACTAGAATCGCATAGGGTTTGCAATGTATGATTTGCTGTGTTATAGTATTTCTGTTACTGTGAACGGAGTGAACAGTAACTTACTGTTGTAACGTATTTCTTAACGAAAAGAAACGGAGTTTAGGGTAATGCATAAATGTAGGAAAATTTTGGCAGTCTGTTCTCTGGCAGCACTTTTATCTGCCGATGTTATGCCGTCTGTCTGTCTGGCAGCACAGAATACCGCGGGAACAGAGGCTGTTGAATTTAACAGCGAAGATGGAGAATATTCTATCCAGGTGGATCTCGAGGGAGGAAGCGGAAAAGCAAGCGTGACGTCTCCGACACTGTTTACTGTGGAGGATGGACACGGGTATGCCAGGATCCAGTGGAGCAGTTCCAATTATGATTATATGATCGTGGATGGAGAGAAGTATTTGCCGACGAATGAGGAGGGAATGAATTCCGTGTTTGAGATCCCGATCCTTGCACTGGATGAGCCAGTGTCGGTGATCGCAGACACGACAGCGATGGGAGCACCCCATGAGATTGACTATACGCTGACTTTTTATTCGGATTCTATCGGTTCCAAGAGTCAGCTTCCGCAGGAAGCAGCCAAGAGAGTGGTCGCAGTTGCAATGGCGATCATTGTAGGCGGAGGAATTCTGAATTATTTTGTCAATAAGCGGAGAAGATGCTGATGCGTGGATAACGGAATGAACAGTAACGAGTTTTCTGTATAAAAAAATTCCGAACATCATGAAATTTAAGAAATTATTCAGAAAATAGTAATATTATTATGTGAAAATGTTTTTAGATGTTTTTAGTAAAGGCAGGTGAATAAGTAATGGATAATATATTGAAATATCTGGAAAAGACAGCTGAGAGATTTCCTGATAAAACAGCAGTGGATGATGGGACAGTACAGTTTACCTATCAGGAACTTCTGGATAAGGCGAGACACTTTGGCCTTTCTTTTCTGGATAAGACAATGCCGGGAAGACCTGTTGCGATCCTCAGAGAAAAAAGCTCAGAGGTCCTTGCAGCTATGTTTGGTATAGTCTATGCCGGATGCTTTTATGTAATGATCGATCCGGAGCAGCCACTGGAGAGACTGAAGGATATCTTAAGTGTCCTCAAGACGGATCTGGTGCTTACAGACAGTACATATAAGAACCAGCTTGAGGATGCCGGTTATCAGGGAGAAATTTATCTTCTGGATCAGGAACGTACAGAGGCATCTCTTACAGAACAGGATGTCGAGAAGCTGATGGAGAGACGTTCTACGGCGGACAGTACAGATCTTCTGTATGGAATTTTTACCTCAGGTTCTACAGGCAAACCGAAGTGTGTGGCAGTCAGCCAGCAGGCCGTGATAGATTTCATTGGTCATTTTACAAAGCAGTTTGAGATCACAGACCAGGATCGTATTGCGAATCAGGCACCGTTTGACTTTGATGTTTCTGTAAAGGATATTTATTCTGCGATCACGACAGGAGCAACACTGGTACTGGTACCGAAGCGTCTGTTTTCTCTTCCGCCGAGGCTTCTGGATTATCTCTGCGATAAGAAGGTGACCGTTATGGTATGGGCAGTTTCTGCACTTTGTCTGATTTCTTCCCTCAAGGGACTGAAATATAAGATTCCCGAAGATGCCAGGATCATCATGTTCAGCGGCGAAGTCATGCCGGTGAAACAGATGCGGCTCTGGCAGCAGGCTCTGCCGCAGACAAAATTCATCAATCTGTACGGGCCATCTGAAATTACCTGTAACTGTACCTGGTATCCGGTAGAACGGGAATTTCAGGACGGAGAGGTGATTCCGGCAGGCAGGGCGTTTGACGGAAGAACCGTATTTCTTCTTGATGAGACGGGAGCAGACATCACAGAATCCGGTAAGACCGGTGAAATCTGTGTTGCCGGTGAGTCTCTGGCTGATGGTTATTATCACAACGAAGAGGAAACAGCTCGAAGATTTGTCACAGGAGCAGTTCCGGGCGAAACAGGAAACACAAGATTTTACCGTACAGGTGATCTTGGGTATTTTGGCGAGGATGAGAATCTTTATTTTGCCGGACGAAAAGATTTCCAGATCAAGCATATGGGTCACAGGATCGAACTTGAGGAAATCGAAAGAGCATTTGAGAAGCTTGACGGAGTTTCAAGATGCTGCTGTCTGTTCGATACAAAACGCAATAAGCTCCTGGGATTTTATACCGGTGACATGGATGAGAAGGAAGTTCATCAGGAACTCAAGCGTTTCCTTCCAATCTATATGATTCCGGCCAAGATCCGCAGGATTGAGGAAATGCCTCTCAACAAAAATGGTAAGATTGACCGTAAATATCTTGCACAGGAGTGGAGCTGATGGAAATGCAGACAAAAGAGCTGCGCAAGGCAGCAGAATTTGGGACACCTTTGTATGTGTTTCATGAAGAAGAATTAAGAGAAACTACCAGGCGTCTTGAGAATACACTGGGAAAGGCGGCAGGTCTCTGTTATGCAATGAAGGCAAATCCGTTTCTTGTAAAAGTGATGGAGCAGCTTGTAGACCGTATCGAGGTGTGTTCCATGGGTGAATTTGCAATCTGCGAGGAGCAGGGCATTGCACCGGAGAAGATATTAGTGTCCGGTGTCCTCAAAAAACCCGGGAAGCTGAATGCGGTTCTGGACAAGTATGGAAATGCGTGTCTGTACACAGCCGAATCCCTGCAGCAGTTTGAACTTCTGAAAACATGGGCAATAGAACATGAACAGGAAATTTCTGTTTTTCCGAGACTGACCAGTGGAAACCAGTTTGGAATGGATCAGAAGACGATAGAGGGACTGATCGAACACAGAGCGGAATATCCGTTTCTCAGGATCCGTGGCATCCACTATTTCTCCGGCACACAGAAGCGTTCTGTCAGCAAAATCCAGAAAGAACTGGAAAAGCTGGATGTTTTTCTCGGTGAACTGAAAGAGAAATACGCATTTGAGCCAGAAGAACTGGAATATGGTCCGGGATTGCCGGTTTCCTATTTTGATCCGTCCAGGGCAGTCGGTGAGGATGGTCTTATGGAGATCGTACAGACACTGGAGCAGATGAAATTCTCGGGAAGGGTCACTCTTGAGATGGGAAGAGCCTTTGCGGCAGACTGCGGATATTATCTTACAAAGATCATGGATGTCAAATCCAGTGATGACAAAAACTACTGCATCACAGACGGCGGGATCCACCAGCTTAATTATGACGGACAGATCAGAGGAATGTATGAGCCGCCGATGGAGATTCTTGCAGAGAAGAGACAGGGAGAAGAGAAGAACTGGACAATCTGCGGAAGTCTCTGTACCGTGAATGACATTATGGTACAGAAGCTGGCTCTTACAGAGCCAAAAGAGGGAGACATTCTGGTATTTAAGAAAACCGGAGCCTACTCTTCTATGGAGGGGATGCTGCTGTTTCTGAGCCACAGTCTTCCAAGGATCCTTTTGTATAATGAAGAAGAAGGATTCAGACAGATAAGAAAAGCTTATCAGACTTATAAATGGAATATGGAGGAAAACTAATAATGGAAACTTTACTTGAGATTTTAAATGATATTGATGATACTGTAGACTGGGAAAACGAAACTGCTCTGATCGATGACCGTATTCTGGATTCCTTTGGTGTGATCAGCCTGATCTCTGAACTGGAAGATCAGTTCGAGGTTGAGATTGATGCATCCGAGATCGTTCCGGAAAACTTTAACTCCGCAGATGCCATGTGGAAGATGATCCAGAGATTACAGGAGAATTAATATGGGTCTGGCATATCATACAGAGTTATATCTGTTTGTATTTTTGCCGCTGGTAGTTCTCGTATATCATTTTTCATCACAAAAGATGCGCAGAGCAGTTCTGATCCTGGCGGGATATCTTTTTTTCTGGTCCTTCAGCCGGTGGATGGTGCTATATCTGATCGCTGTTTCAGGACTGATCTACGGCGCAGGGCGTTGGATGGAGCACCTGAAGGAAACTGGCAGAGCCAGGGCTAAGGAGTTTCCTTCCAAAGAACGTTCTGCCATAAAAAAACAGTACAAAGCAAAAGAAAAGAGAGTACTTATGGCCGGGATCATTATTTTACTTGGAATCCTGGCCTATTTAAAATACTGCAATTTCTTTATTCAGAACATGAACAGAATCGCCATGGCAGCAGGGAAGGACTTTCACCTGGAACCACAGAAGCTTCTTATTCCTATCGGTATTTCCTTTTATACACTTGAGGCAATCGGCTATATGGCCGATGTATACTGGGGCAGGATCAAAGCGGAGCATAACTGGGCGAAGGTGGCACTTTTCCTTGGATTCTTTCCACAGATTATGGAGGGACCGATCAGCAGCTGGAAGGATACAGCAGATGCTCTCTGGGAATGCAGACCGGTTCAGAGCCAGAATCTTGTAAAGGGAATTGTCCGTATTGCATGGGGAATGTTCAAAAAGATCGTGGTTGCAGACAGACTTTCTGTTGTGGTGACAGCGATTTTTGACAGCTATACAGACTACCATGGCGTGATGATCATAGTTGCCGCCATCGCCTATACGCTTCAGCTTTATATGGAGTTTTCCGGCTGTATGGATATCGTTATCGGAAGTGGAAATTTATTCGGCGTAGACCTTCCGGAGAACTTCAGGCAGCCGTTTTTTTCAGGAAATGCTTCAGAATTCTGGAGAAGATGGCATATTACCCTTGGTGCATGGCTTAAAGCCTATGTCTTTTATCCTGTTTCGGTTTCCGGTCTGGTAAAGAAGTGGAATCATTTTGCAAGAAAACATTTCGGGAAATATCTGACCAAGATGGGTATTTTTGCCATGACATTATTCCCGGTATGGATGTGCAATGGCTTATGGCATGGGGCACAGTGGAATTACATTCTTTATGGAATGTATTATTTTGTGATCCTTCTGGCAGGAGAGGCAGTTTCCCCGGTTCGTGAGAAGGTTCTTGACAGATTTCATCTGGACTGTAAGGCGTTGTACTGGAGAGTACCGCAGATTCTGAAGACATGGGTGATCATTTTTACCGGCGAAATGTTTTTCAGGGCAAATGGAGCAGCAGCCGGATTTCATATGTTCCGGAGTATTTTTCATGGATTTGAATTCTACAGACTCTGGGATGGAACACTTCTTGGCCTTGGTCTGAACGCAGCGGATCTTCTGGCAGCTGGTTTTGGGATCCTTGTTGTTGCTGTGGCAGATATACTAAAAGAAAGGAAACTGCTGAACTGGGATAAACTGCAGGAAATGAAGTTCCCGGTGCGCTGGATGCTTTATTATGCTCTGATTTTTGCAGTGATAGTATTGGGCGCTTATGGTACGGGCTATCAGCAGGTTGATTTGATCTATGCAGGATTTTAAAGAAAAAAAGCGAACTGTCAAAAAGGCAGCAGTACACCTGGTGATATTTCTTATTCTGCTTCTTGCTTTGTCTGCTTTCTTTAAAAGTATGGCTCTAAACTATCCAGAGTTTGTACAGTCGAGAAACAGACCCTGGGTCAATATTCAGAGTGAAAGAAATGACAGTATAGATGTACTGGTGCTGGGAGACAGCGAAAGCTATACAACGTTTTCTCCTATGGAGATCTGGCAGCAGGATGGGATTTCTTCCTTTGTCTGCGGACAGACAGGACAGGAAATAGAAGAAACCTATTATATGCTCAAAACAGCTCTTCGTACACAGAAACCAAAGATCGTGGTATTTGAGACAAACAGTATGTTTCAGCCACAGAGTGTTTCTGAGGGAATACAGAAAATGATCGCACAGACAGCAAATTATTATTTGCCGGTATTTCTGCTTCACAGTATGTGGCAGAACTGGGTCATGGGTCCGGAAAAGCAGCAGGTGTATTATAAGGGTTTTGTTGTCCGTGATATAGTGGAACCTTACACCGGCGGAGACTACATGGAAAAGACCGACAGGAAAGAAGAAATATCGCCAATTGTCAGATTTTATATGGACAGGATCGTTAAGATGTGCAAAGAGGAAGGATGCTCTGTGATTCTTTACAGTGCACCGTCTCCACATAACTATAATTATGCAAAGCATAATACTCTGACGGAATATGCAGAGCAGATGGGTGCGGCTTATGTGGATTTCAATCTGATGACAGAGGAACTGGGTATTGACTGGGAAAAAGACAGTCTGGACAACGGCGATCATCTGAATGTTCTCGGGGCAGAAAAGCTGAGCAGATATTTTGGCAGTTATCTGAAACAGAATTATGAGCTGGAAGATCATCGTGGGGAGGCTGAATATCAGTCTTTTGATGATATGGTGGCACAGTATCAGAAAGCCAGAAAAAATGCGGCAAAGAAGATAGAAGTTATTTTGAAATACCTGAGAGAAAAGAAATAAGATTTTAAAGCAAAACAAAAGGACTGGTTTCAGTGAAACCAGTCCTTCATTACGTTAAAGATCTGAATCAGGTCCTCATCAGAGATTACATAAGGAACCATAGAATACATATAATTCAGGAATGGTCGGCAGAATACACCACGCTCATAGGCAAACTGCTGAAATCCTTCGAGAGTCTTCGGATCATGGACTTCTACGCAGGTACAGCCACCCATGACACGAACCTCTTTGATCCGAGGATCACTGAATTTCTCCATTTCCTGGCGGGAAATCTGTTCAATATGGCGGATCTTGCTCATATAATCTTCCCGCTCAAAGATTTCAATGCCCTTGAGTGCGACTGCACATGCAAGAGGATTTCCCATGAATGTCGGCCCGTGCATCAGGGCAAGCCTGTCATCATCACTGTAAAATGCCTGAAAGACCTTGTGATTGGCGACAGTGACTGCATGACCGATATAACCGCCGGTCAGTGCTTTTCCAAGAACCAGAATGTCCGGGAGTACCAGGTCTGCTACGAAGCGGTTGCCGGTACGTCCAAATCCGGTCGCCACCTCATCAAAGATCAGAAGAACATCATATTTATCACACAGTTCTCTGGCACGTTTCAGGAAGGAGATATCATACATCCTCATTCCACCGGCGCCCTGAAGAAGCGGTTCTACAATAAAGCAGTTCAGTTTGTCGTGATAAAGCTCAAAGGCCTCTTCAAGAGCAGGGATTTCCGTTGGAATATGGATAACACCTTCTTTTTTGTCAAAAGCAAAATGATAATCTTCATCGTCTCCAACTTCCATTGCCTTAAATGTATCTCCATGATAGGCATGTTGAAGAGCCAGTACCAAAGGTCTTTTTCTTCCCTGGTTGGTATTGTACTGAAGAGCCATTTTCAGGGAAACCTCTACAGCGACACTTCCGGAATCAGAAAAGAAACAGTAATCCAGATCTCCGGGGAGAAATTCCTGAAGCTTTGCGGAAAGTCTTTCTACAGGCTCATGAGTGAGTCCGCCAAGCATTACATGGCAGAAACGATCGGCCTGCTCTTTGATTGCGGCGGTGAGTTCCGGATGCTTGTAACCGTGGATCATGCACCACCAGGAAGAAATGGAATCGATCAGTTCCTGATCCTTTGTATAGAGATGCACACCCTTGGCATCCAGGATTTTGTAAGGTTCTTTCATAGTTTTCATCTGTTCATAAGGATACCATATCATTTGATCTTCACCTCGTCATAAAGTGCACTCAGCACATCTGCATCTGTTTCAAGTTCTGTGGCATTATCCTGTACCTTTGCAAGCACAGGAAGCCCTGTCATATGTTCACACATGAAAATATTATCATCTTCCATGATATTACCAGGATGGTAATGATTAAAAATAATTCCCTTTAAAGGAAGAGAATGTGCTTTCATGTACTCGGCAGTCAGCACGACACTGTTGATGGTGCCGAGTCCTGCATCTGCCACCAGAATACTGGAAAGCTTAAATTCCCGGATCACGTCTTCAAGCTGGATCCTGCGTTCATCAAAGCAGAGAGGGCAGAGAATTCCGCCACTTCCTTCCATGGTGATAAAATCATATTTTTCTGAGACCTTCAGAAAACCTTCTCGCACAACTGAAAGATCAACAGGATTTCCTTCCACGCGGGAAGCCAGATGTGGTGACCAGGCATTCTCATACACGTACGGACACATTTCATCAAGTGGCTGTGAGATTCCGGACATCTGCTGAACAAAAAGTGCATCACCGGGGATCAGACTTCCGTCTGCTCTGCGGTCATTTCCACTCATGGCAGCTTTATAATAGGCAGGATTTTTGCCAGCCCCGGCAAGTTTTTTTACGATTAGTCCGGCAATAAAAGTTTTTCCGATATCTGTTCCGGTGCCGGTGAGAAAGATTGCTTTGCTCATGATTTACACATCCTTTCGAGATACAGGTTTTACTTGACGTCCAAGATCGGCGAGCATCTGTCGATCACTGCGGATCGTAGCACAGGCAACGGTAGTCAGCATATTGCCGGTGATGGAAGCAGAGGCTCCGGCCTTAAATGCAGTTTCGCCGTCATTGGTAAGAAGGGCACGTCCGGCAGCGAGACGGATATTTGCTTCCGGATTGATATAACGGAAAAATGCAATGGTACGAAGAATATCAGGCTCGGAAAGTTCCGGCAGATGTTCCAGTGGAGTTCCAGGAATCGGCATCAGAGCGTTGATCGGGATGGAATCAATTCCAAGCTCGGCAAGGCTCACTGCCATATCTAGACGGTCTTCCCAGGTTTCGCCCATGCCGATGATACCGCCGGAGCAGGCACACATGCCTTCAGCCTTGACTTTTTTGAGAGTTTCAATCTTCATGTCGTAAGTATGGGTAGTGCAGATGTTCGGGAAATTTCTACGGGAGGTTTCGATATTGTGGTGATAGCTGGTTACGCCTGCCTCATGAAGACGATGAAGCTGTTCAGCAGAAAGAAATCCCATGGAAGCGCAGAGATCGATCTTACATTCTCTGTGCATGGTTTCATAGGCGTGGATCGCCTGGTCAAATTCTTTTCCTGTCAGAGCTTTTCCGGCGGTGACGATGGAAAAACGGTCAACACCTTCAGATTCATTCATCTTACAGGCTTCGAGAATTTCTTCTTCCGGAAGAAAATCGTAAACTTCACAGGAAGTGTGGTGGTGTGCAGACTGTGCACAGTATTTACAGTCTTCCGGACATCTGCCGCTGCGTCCGTTGATGATAGAGCAGAGATCTACTCTGTCTCCGATACATGCTGCACGGATACGGTCAGCACCTTCGCATAATTCATCCAGATCACAGGTGAGAAAGAAGGAAAGATCATCTTCTCGGGTGATTCGACGTCCGTTAATAATTTCTTCGGCTAAAGTAAGTGGGTTCATTTGGCTGTTTCCTCCGTATTTGGTAAAAGTGTATTTGGCATAGAGAGATACTGCATCACAACCGGGCGGACACGTCTTGCAATGACTGCGCCAAGAATGCTTAAGGCAATGTCACCAGGTACTGCAAGAAGGAAGCAGTAAAGGATGAGCGGCCAGATTCCAATCGGTGTGTTGATCACATAGTTGCAGACGATGTAGTAGTAGATCATGCCGCAGGCATAGACGACCATAAGTCCTGCCAGGTTTGCAAAAAGATAGCGAAAAACCGTCTTTTTCTTAAGATGTTCTGCGATACGGCCTGTTACATAGGTTCCGAGACAGAAACCGATGATATAGCCGAAGCTTGGCTTGAAGACATACCACAGCCCGCCGCCTTCAGAGAAGATTGGAAGTCCTGCGAGTCCCAGAAGCATATAGGCAACAACAGAAATGGTTCCACGTCTGGAACCGAGCAAAAGTCCTGCCAGCATAGTAAACAGATACTGGAGAGTAAAAGGAACTACCGGTACAGGAATTTTGATAAAAGCACCCACTGCGATCAGTGCGGTAAAAAGACTACAGTAAATTAGAGTTTTTGTTTTTGACATTTGTAAACCTCCAAATTCTTTATGGTTTACAATTTTAAAGTAAAGCAGGTAAAATGTCAACTTAAAATACAAAATAGTTTACATTTCGATAATGATAAAAAATAAAAAGGACTGTGAATAAAATTCGCAGTCCTCCCTATTTACGGCAACAAAGCCGCCTCTCGTGCATGCCTTACAAATATATCACGAATTCCCTGATATTCACCCAGTCCCTTCAATACAGGACAGACTTCAAATCCGGCGGTCTCAAACTGACAGACCCAGGAATCCGGAGAATCACCGGCCATATCATTGTGTGCATGATCACCGGCAACGATCATAAATGGTGTAACATAGATTCTGGAAGGATGAAATGCAGTTACCTTCCGGACAAGATCCTGGATGGTAGGATCTGCCTCAACAGTGCCGATAAAAATATTCTTGTGTCCGGTGGATTTAAACTTCTCATCAAGTCCGGCATAGACAGAATTGATCTGATGAGTGGTTCCGTGTCCCATAAGCACCAGAGCTTCTGTCTCCTTAAGCTCCGGAAATTCGGAAACCACAGCCTCGATCGCCTGGACTTCATCTTCGGGACAGGCGAGGAGAGGAGTGCCAAAGTCGATCTTATCAAAATTTCCTTTATAAGACAGAACTTCTTCCTTCATAATATTATTCTCTATGCCATCCAGAATATGTGTCGGCTGGATGGTCACTTCCTGGATGCCGTCTGCGATCATCTGCTCCATGGCTTCTTTTACGGTCGGAATGTGAAGCTTATCTCGTTTCATAAGAAGAGAGATGATAAACTTACTGGTCCATGCCCGGTAGATCCGTCGATCCTTAAAAGCATCCGTGATGTCCTGCTCGATCTTTTCGATGGTGGCTTTCCGGGAGGATTCATAGCTGGTGCCGAAGCTCACGACCAGAACTGCCCTGTCTGTCTGCTGATTCATAAAAATGTTCTCCTATTTTATATTTTTCGCGTATGTTCAGATTATACTATAGCCCCCCAAAAAGTTCAATTTTTTTCCAGAAAGCTATTGACTTTTTTACGGAAAAGTAATAACATACTAAACATATCAAAGAGGTATGTTAATAAAACAGGAATACATCATATAAAGAAAGGCGGTAAACACCATGTCAAACATTTATAAAGGAACAGTGGGACTGATCGGAAATACTCCACTGGTAGAGATTACCAATGTAGAGAAGGAACTTGGACTGGAGGCGACGGTTCTTGTGAAACTGGAATACTTCAATCCGGCCGGAAGTGTCAAGGACAGAATTGCCAAAGCAATGATCGAGGATGCTGAGGCAAGGGGAATTCTCAAGGAAGGATCTGTCATCATTGAGCCGACCTCCGGAAATACAGGTATCGGCCTTGCCTCCATCGCAGCAGCGAAGGGATATCGAATCATCCTTACCATGCCGGAGACCATGAGTATTGAACGTAGAAACATTCTTAAGGCATACGGTGCAGAACTGGTTCTGACAGAAGGAGCCAAGGGAATGAAAGGTGCTATCGCCAAAGCAGATGAGCTTGCAAAGGAGATTCCGAACAGCTATATTCCGGGACAGTTTGTAAACCCTGCAAACCCGGCTGCACACAAAGCAACTACAGGTCCTGAGATCTGGAATGACACAGACGGAAAGGTAGATATCTTTGTAGCCGGTGTCGGCACAGGCGGAACTCTTACAGGAACCGGTGAGTATCTGAAAGAACAGAACCCGGATATTAAGATCGTGGCAGTAGAGCCGGCAACTTCCCCGGTACTTTCCGAGGGAAAAGGCGGTCCGCATAAGATCCAGGGTATCGGAGCAGGATTTGTTCCGGAAGTCTTAAATACACAGATTTATGACGAGATCATGCCGATCGATAATGATGTATGCTTTACAACAGCGAAGCTTCTTGCAAAGAAAGAAGGAGTTCTCGTAGGTATCTCCTCAGGAGCAGCCCTGTATGCGGCGATCGAACTTGCAAAGCGTCCTGAGAATAAGGGAAAGACCATCGTAGCACTGCTTCCTGATACTGCTGACAGATATTATTCCACCGCATTATTTACAGAATAAAGGAACACCAGGATTAAAAACTGCAAAAGACGTTCGTGTTTGCACGATAGGGCTTTTGAGTTTGGAACACTCCGTGGTACATAATATAGCAACAGAAAATCAAAAACACAGAAAAGAGGATCAGATTATGAGTGAAAAAATTACAAGAGAGAACAGAAAGTTTAAATTCGAAACACTTCAGCTTCATGTAGGACAGGAACAGCCGGATCCGGTTACTGATGCAAGAGCAGTTCCAATCTACCAGACATCTTCCTACGTATTCCGCAACTGTGATCATGCAGCAGCTCGTTTCGGACTGGCAGATGCAGGTAATATCTATGGCCGTCTGACCAATCCGACAGAGGATGTGTTTGAAAAGAGAATCGCAGCACTGGAGGGCGGTACAGCAGCTCTGGCAGTTGCTTCCGGTGCCGCAGCAATTACTTATACAATTGAGAATCTTGCACAGCAGGGAGATCACATTGTAGCAGCGAAGAACATTTACGGTGGAACAACAAACCTTCTGGAGCATACTCTTCCGGCATATGGAATCACAACAACATTTGTAGATATCTTTAATCTTGAAGAGGTAGAGAATGCGATCCAGGATAACACCAAGGCCCTTTACATTGAGACTCTTGGCAACCCGAATTCAGATGTTGTTGATGTTGAAGCGTGCGCTGAGATCGCTCACAGACATCAGATCCCGCTTGTTGTAGATAATACCTTTGCAACACCTTACCTTGTAAGACCGATCGAATATGGTGCAGATATCGTGGTTCATTCTGCGACAAAATTTATCGGCGGTCATGGAACTACGATCGGTGGTGTGATCATTGAAGGCGGTAAATTTGACTGGGAGGCTTCCGGTAAATTCCCGTCTCTGACAGAGCCAAACCCGAGCTATCATGGAATCAGCTTCACAAAAGCCTGCGGTTCGGCTGCTTTTGTTACAAAGATCCGTGCGATCCTTCTCCGTGATACCGGTGCAACAATCTCTCCGGTAAGTTCCTTTATTTTCCTTCAGGGACTGGAAACACTGTCTCTTCGTGTAGAACGTCATGTAGAAAACGCACTCAAGGTTGTTCAGTATCTGAATAATCATCCTCAGGTGGAGAAAGTACATCATCCGTCCGTGACAGACGATGAGAGCCAGAAAGCTCTGTACAAGAAATATTTCCCGAATGGCGGCGGCTCTATCTTTACCTTTGAGATCAAGGGAGATGCACAGACAGCCAAAGACTTCATTGATAATCTGGAACTGTTTTCTCTGCTTGCAAACGTAGCAGATGTTAAATCACTGGTTATCCATCCGGCAACCACCACCCACAGCCAGTGCACAGAAGAAGAGCTTCTGGATCAGGGTATCAAACCGAACACGATCCGTCTTTCTATTGGAACGGAAAATATCGATGATATCATTCAGGATCTGGATGAAGCTTTTAAGGCAATCCAGTAATTGAAATTTTGTAAAAAAACCAGATATGGTCTCACTGCACTGATGGATCTGGCTGCACAGCCGTCCGACACACCGATATCTCTGAAAAGCATAGCTGAAAGAAATGATATTTCTCTTCAGTTTCTGGAACACATATTTGCCTCGTTTCGAAGAACCGGCATTGTAAAGAGTGTCAAAGGCTCCCAGGGAGGCTATCATCTGGCGAAGACTGCTGACGAGATCACGGTTGCATCCGTGGTGGAGGCCCTGGAGGGAAACTACCATCTTGAAGATGAGGATGTCGTGGCGGAAAACAGCTATAAAGGAATCTCGGATACGATTCAGAAGCTGGTGGTGGATACCGTCAACCAGGAACTCGATCAGATTCTGTCAAATCTGACTTTGGAACAGATGAGCGGATATTATGCCGATCATTATGAAAAACAGGAAATGTACTATATCTGAAACAGAATTGTTCACAGAGCGAACAATAAGAAAGAAACCGGAGATTTCAGGCAATGTCCTGGTCTCCGGTTTCTGATTTCAGAAAGATGACTATGTCAGAAGGAATACCCATGTCTATTAAAAAAATTGCAGAACAGGCGGGAGTATCGATCTCTACTGTCTCCAGAATATTAAACCGACCGGATTATAAATGCTCCATTCCCGGTCTTCGAGAAAAGGTCTGGGCGATTGCCATGAAAATGGATTACGTCCCCAATGAGGCGGCGAGAAACTTAAAGAAAGGAAAACAGTCCAGAGACAGCCGGATCTGGTATATCAATGTACTGATGACAAGAACGGATGAGTCCAGGACGGATCCTTTCTTTACAGAACTTCTCCGCGTGGTGGAGAGTGAGATCCATGAACATAACTGTATTCTCTCAAAAGTGTGGTATATGCCGCTTTTTTCGGATGACCGAAAATGCCGCAGGGAAAATCTTGACCAGATCATCCAGGGAATGTATACTGAGACAGAAGGAAAACAGGATGGACTGATCGTGATCGGTCGGTGTAATCCTCTGGCTCTTAAAAAATTAAATCAGAAATATCGCAGCATAGTATCTGTCAACCGAAATTCTACCAATTATGAGGTGGATGAAGTGCTCTGCGATGGCAGAAAGATTGCCTCCATGGCACTGGAACATCTCATTTCGCTTGGTCACAAAAACATCGGATATGTCGGCAGCTGTCGAAATGAAGAACGATATATGGGGTATCTTGACACCCTTAAGAAATATGATCTGGATGTTGTCCCGGACTATGTTGTCGAGACAGATCAGACGGAGAAAGAAGGCTTTGAAGCCATGGAAAAGCTTCTCAGATCGGATGACTGTCCGACCGGTATCTACTGTGCCAATGATATTACGGCTGTCGGAATGCTGAAATATCTGGGACGCTGCCGGAACCTTTATTTCACACCATCGATCATAGCGAGTGATGATATTGAGGAGGCACAGTATACGAAACCGATGCTGACTACCGTAGGACTTCCAAGAGCAGAAATGGGCAAATTTGCACTTCATCTTCTGCTGGACCGTATGAAGGGCGGGCACAGTGGAGTTGTCCGTATGGAACTGTCAGGACATCTGATGATCCGGAACAGCTGCTCCCATGTTTCTGAGAGTACATGGAGTGATTACTGTATATAAGAGACCAGGAACAAGAAATTTTTGGTTAAGGAAGAACAGTATGTGTATTAGAACAATCGAAGAATTACAGGAAGATACAAGAGAAAAACAGATCATTGATATCCGTGACAGAGCGGATTTTGACAAGGAGACTTATCCGGGTGCCATCAATATCTACTGGGAAGAATTTGAAGAACATATGGATGAGATCCGTAAGGACTGTCCAGTATATCTGATCTGTTATACCGGTCAGAAGAGCGATGAGATCGCAGAAGAGCTGACAGAGCAGGGGTACGAGATTTACAGCATCAAAAACGGCTACCGTGCATGGCTTCGCATCAAACTCAGTAAACTGATGTCGGATCATGATGAGGCAGAACAACGTACCAGAGATATCGAGCGCAGCATCATCAAGAAATTCCGGAAGCCGATCTGGAGGAGATTTACCAAAGCAATCCGTGAATATGAACTGGTTAAGGACGGTGACAAGATCGCGGTCTGTATTTCAGGCGGTAAGGATTCCATGCTGATGGCGAAGCTGTTCCAGGAGCTTTCACGTCACGGAAAGAAAAACTTCGAAGTTGTCTTTCTGGTAATGAATCCTGGTTACAATGAGATCAACTATCAGACGATCAGGGATAATGCCAGAATCCTGAATGTGCCGATCACCGTCTTTGAATCGGATATTTTTAACATCGTTGCATCGGAAGAACAGTCACCATGCTATCTCTGTGCCCGTATGAGAAGAGGATACCTCTACAGTAAGGCGAAGGAGCTGGGCTGCAACAAGATCGCACTGGGTCATCATTACGATGATGTTATTGAAACAATCCTTATGGGAATGCTTTACGGTGCACAGGTTCAGACTATGATGCCGAAGCTTCACAGCACCAATTTTGAGGGGATGGAACTGATCCGTCCACTGTATCTGATCCGCGAGGCGGACATCATTCACTGGGCAAACTATAATGATCTTCACTTTATCCAGTGCGCGTGCCGTTTTACCGAGCACTGTGCATCCTGCGGCGGCACAGAGAAAGGTTCCAAGCGGGCAGAGATCAAGGAACTCATTCATGAACTTGCACAGAAAGATCCTGTGATCGAATATAACATTTTCCGGAGCGTGGAGAATGTCAATCTGAACACGGTCATTGGCTATAAACAGGATGGAGTGAGACATAATTTCCTGGATACCTATGATGAACAGAAATAAAAACTGAAACAGAAAGAGTCTCTGATATAGATTTTCCTGAAGAATTGTCGGGAGGGAGAACTATAGGAAGAGGCTCTTTTTGTATCTTTAAAAGTACGAGAAAACGTTTTCTAAAAAACATATTTAAAAAGTATGTTTGTTGGTATATAATGCCATTAACACAGAACACAACAGGGAGTGACAGAGATGACGAAAAAGAAATTTGGAAAAAGCTGTCTGGCAGCAGTACTTGGTATCGCAGCATTCGCAGGTGTCTGTTCCTATGATGCGGGAGCCAGATCAGATCTTCATATTGTGAATGTTTCCTATGATCCGACGAGGGAATTGTATGAATCCTACAACAAAATTTTTCAGGAACACTGGAAAGAAAAAACAGGACAGGATGTAGATGTGATCCAGTCCCATGGTGGTTCCGGCAAGCAGGCTCTGGAAGTGATCAACGGCCTGCAGGCAGATGTGGTGACACTGGCACTGGAATATGATGTTGATGCGATCGAGAATGCAGGAATGATCGATGAAGGCTGGAAAGAGGAACTGCCGGATGATAGTGCTCCTTATACCTCTACAATTGTATTTCTGGTACGAAAAGGAAATCCCAAAGATATTCAGGACTGGGATGATCTTGTCAGAGATGATGTCGATGTGATCACACCGAACCCAAAGACCTCCGGAGGTGCAAGATGGAACTATCTGGCAGCCTGGGCTTATGCGGATGAGAAATATAATGGCCAGGAAGACAGGATGGAAGAATTCATAAAGAAGTTATATCAGAATGTACTGGTTCTGGATTCCGGCGCAAGAAGTGCAACTACTTCCTTTGTAGAGAATGGACAGGGAGATGTATTGATTGCCTGGGAAAACGAAGCTTTTCTTTCAGTGCAGGATGATCCGGATAAGTTTGAAATCATTAATCCAAGTATCAGCGTGCTGGCACAGCCGTCTGTGACGGTGGTCGATGAGGTGGCAGAGAACCGCGGTACGGCAGATATCTCAAAGGAATATCTGAGCTATCTGTATTCTGATGATGCGCAGAGGATCGCGGCAGATAACTATTATCGTCCGGTAGATCAGAAAATTCTGGAAGAATACAGTGATGTGTTTGATCTTACGATGGAGTTAAAAACAATCGATGATTTTGGCGGCTGGCAGGAAGTGCAGGAAAAGCATTTTGCAGACGGTGGAATCTTTGATCAGATTTACGGAAACTAGAAGACGAGGTGAGAGATTATGAAAAAAGGTAAAAAACGAGTGATCCCGGGATTTGGACTGACAATGGGTGTGACGATCACTATGCTCAGTATAGTGGTACTGATCCCACTGGCATCGCTTGTCGTGTATTCTTCACAGCTTGGTCTTGGGGAGTTTTTTGAAGTCATTACGAGAAAAAGAGTGCTTTCCAGCTTTTATGTCAGTTTTATTACCGCACTGGGTGCATCCCTTGTCAATGCCGTCATGGGACTGATCCTTGCCTGGGTGCTGGTGCGTTATGAATTTCCGGGCAAGCGGATCATGGATGGCATGATCGAACTTCCGTTTGCACTGCCGACGGCAGTTGCGGGTATTTCGCTGACTTCACTGACAGCAGATCAGGGGCTGATCGGAAGCTTTTTCGCGAAGTTCGGGATCAAAATTGCCTATACAAAACTGGGAATTACCTTTGCACTGATCTTTGTGGGAATTCCTTTTGTTGCAAGGGCAGTGCAGCCGGTTCTTGAAAAACTGGACGGTTCTTACGAGGAAGCTGCAAAAGTCATGGGAGCAAAACAGGGACTTATTTTTCGAAGAGTCATTCTTCCGGAACTCCTCCCGCCGCTTCTGACCGGTACAGGGCTGGCGTTCGGCCGATGCCTCGGAGAATATGGAAGCGTTGTATTTATTGCCGGAAACAGACCTTATGAGACAGAGATAACACCACTGATCATCATGTCAGAACTTCAGGAATTTGACTACAAAAGTGCAACCTCGATCGCGCTTGTCATGCTGCTTGTATCGTTTCTTATTCTGTTTCTGATGAATCTGATGCAGGCACGTAATTCAAAAAGACTGAGAGGAGGAAATGTCTGATGGAAAACAGGAGCGAATCACGAATCGTAAAATATCTTCTGATCGGAATCAGTGTCTTATTTCTTTTTGTGATGCTGGTACTTCCCTTATTTGTCGTTGTGACAGAAGCCTTAAAAAAAGGCTGGGAGGTCTATATAGAGGCAGTGACAGATTCCTACACGATCGCTGCACTGATGCTCACCTTAAAAGCAACGGTGATCGCAGTTCTGTGCAATACAATCCTCGGTCTGTGTGCCGCGTGGGCAGTCACAAGGTTTCAGTTCAAAGGGAAAAAACTGCTCACGACTCTGATCGATGTCCCGGTCACGGTGTCACCGATCATTGCAGGTCTTATTTATCTTCTGATCTTTGGAAAGCAGAGTATTCTCTATCCTTATCTGCAAAAAGCGGATATTCAGATTGTTTTTGCAGTTCCGGGAATTGTTCTTGCCACCATATTTGTTACTTTTCCGTTTGTTTTTCGGGAACTTCTTCCAGTACTGGAAGCAATCGGAACGGATGAGGAAGAGGCAGCTGCACTGATGGGTGCAAAAGGATGGACAATTTTTTCAAAAATCACTTTTCCACATATCAGATGGGCTCTTCTGTACGGGATCGTATTATGTACAGCCAGAGCCATGGGGGAATTCGGAGCAGTATCGGTTTTGTCAGGACATCTCCGGGGGCTGACCAATACACTGCCGCTTCATGTGGAGGTTTTGTTTAATGAATTTCAGTATGTGCCGGCATTTGCGGTATCTTCGATCCTGGTGATCATGGCAGTGATTCTTCTGATCATTCGAAGCGTAATGGAGCACAGAGGCAAAAAAGAGGAGGGCAAAGCCTGATGTACGTTGAATTAAAGGATATTAACAAAACTTTTGGAGATTATAAAGCGTCTGACCATGTTTCCTTTGGAATCGAGAAGGGGAAACTGATCGGACTTCTGGGACCGAGCGGAAGTGGTAAGACAACAATCCTGCGCATGATCGCGGGACTGGAGCAGCCGGACAGCGGGGAGATCATTATTGACGGTAAGGTTGTCAACAATATTCCTGCCAGTGAGAGAGGTATTGGATTTGTATTTCAAAGCTATGCTCTGTTCCGCTATATGACAGTATATGATAACATTGCCTTTGGGCTGAAGGTGCAGAAAGCGGATAAAAAATATATCAAAAGCAGAGTCATGGAGCTGATCGAACTGATCGGGCTTAGAGGACTGGAAAAAAGATATCCGAGTCAGCTCTCCGGCGGACAGAGACAGAGGGTTGCTTTTGCAAGGGCGCTGGCACCGAATCCACAGCTCCTTCTTCTGGATGAGCCGTTTGCAGCGATCGATGCCAAGATCCGGCAGGAACTGCGTACCTGGCTCAAGGACATGATCGAAAAACTGGGGATCACCAGTATCTTTGTGACGCATGACCAGGATGAGGCAATTGAAGTGGCAGACGAGATTATCATTACAAACAAGGGACATATTGAGCAGAAGGGAAGTCCGGTCGAAGTATACCAGAGTCCGGAAACTGCATTCAGTGCCTCTTTCTTTGGACAGGCAGCCATTGTAAAAGATTATCAGAAGTTCCGGTATTTTGAAAATATTCCGGGAGCAGATTATGCGATCGTTCGTCCGGAGTTTGTCAAGGTGACCCGGAAGAATGAGGTGCAGAAATACAAGAGTTCCGCTTCAGAGGCAGAAGTCGAGAGAGTGGCATTTCGCGGCAGTTATTTTGAACTGGGTCTGAAAGTGGGAGATATCACCTTAAGCGCCAAAAGAGGCCTGGATGAGCCTCTGGTACACCAGGGAGAAAAGGTGGATGTGTTTGTACAGAGGCTTTTTGCCATCAAAGAAAACAAGGTTTATGCACTGGAGAACAGTTCTATAAGAGAAGATTATCTGGTAATCTGACAGGATAGTGCTTGAAATCCCTATAACCTTGTAGTATAATAGGTATATGGAGGGATTTACATGAAAATTTCAACAAGAGGACGCTATGCGATTCGAGTTCTTCTGGATCTTGCAGAGCATAACACAGGGGAATATATTCCATTAATGGACATTGCAAAGAGACAGGAAATTTCAGAGAAATATCTGGAATCTATTGTTTCCGTATTAAGTAAACAGAAATTTGTCAAGGCACTCAGAGGTAAGGGCGGGGGGTATCGTCTTGCCAAGGCACCTTCTGAGTACACGATTGGAAGCATCTTAAGGATCACGGAGGGTTCCATGGCACCGGTTGCCTGTCTGGATGACCATCCGAACCAGTGTGAGCGAGCTTCTTCCTGCAGGACACTTCAGATGTGGGAGGGATTTTATAAGCTGATCAATGAATATTTCGACGGGATCACACTGGAGGATCTTATGGAACAGAATGACGACATGGGAGATTATGTGATCTGACAGTTTGTTGCGGGGAATCCTTGTGACACTTCCGAAGAATGAGGCGGCAGAACATATCAAAGCAGAAAAAGATGTGTTCTGCTGCCTTTTCTATGATAAAAAATGGAAAAAAATAGAAAAAACCTATAAACCCTATTGACATGGTATGTTTATAGGTATATAGTAATACCATCAAAACAGCCAAACAAAACAAAGGAGCACAGGAATGAAAGAATACGGTTTTAATACAACTTTGCTTCATGGGAGCGAGGACAGTAATCCTCACGGCGCGACACAGGTACCGATCTACCAGTCCAGTGCATTCCGTCATGATACGGCAGAGGAATTGGAGAAGATTTTTGCCAATAAATGTGCAGGATATTCTTACACAAGAATCAATAATCCTACGATCGAATCTTTTGAGAAGCGGATGACGAAACTGGAAGGTGGAATTGGAAGCGTGGCGTGTTCCTCCGGAATGGCAGCACTGTCCATGGCAATGATGAACATTCTTAAAAATGGTGATCATGTCGTGGCGGCAGCAGGACTTTACGGTGGGACGGTAGAGCTTCTGGATGAGCTTAAGGCATATGGGATTACGACCTCCTATGTACAGGAGAATACCCCGGAGGCTTTTGAAGCAGCAATAAGACCTGAGACCAGAGTTGTTTTTGCAGAGACGATCGGTAATCCAAAGCTGGATGTCACAGACATTGAGGGAGTGGCAGCGATCGCACATAAGAGAGGACTTCCGTTTCTGGTAGACAATACGGTCGCAACACCGTATCTCATTAATCCACTGAAGCTTGGAGCAGATGTTGTGATTCATTCCTCATCCAAATACATAAATGGAAGCAGTGATGCGATCAGTGGTATCCTGGTAAGCGGAGGCAAGTTTCGGTGGGAACCGGAGAAATTTCCGGGAATGGCAGAGTTTAAGAAATTTGGTCCATTTGCCTATCTTGCAAAGCTGCGAAATGGACTGTTTCGAAGCATGGGAGCCTGTCTTGCACCGCAGAATGCTTTTCTCAATAACCTGGGACTTGAAACCCTGGGACTTCGAATGCAGCGTCATTGCAGCAATGCCATGGAACTGGCAGAGTTCCTTCAGGGACTGGGACATGAAATCACGGTTTCCTATCCGGGTCTTAAGGAACATCCTTATCATGAAATTGCGGCGAAACAGTTTCACGGTGGATTTGGAGCGATCATAACCTTAAGAACAGGAAGTAAGGAAAGAGCTTTTCATATTTTAAATGAATTGAAACTTCCCTGGCTGGTATCCAACATCGGAGATACCAAGACGCTGGTGATTCATCCGTCAAGCACTATTACGGCACACCTTTCCGATGAAGAAAAAGAACTTTCCGGTGTGTACGACGATATGATCCGGATCAGCGTGGGAATTGAAGATATAGAAGACCTGAAAGAAGATTTCAGACGAGTGATAGAAGGAGAATAAGATGGCGAAAGTAGATTATGCAACATTAAAAAAAGGCGGTTTTATGCGTCAGAAACAGAAGAATAATTTTTCGCTGCGTCTTGCCTGTGTCGGCGGAACACTGACAGCGGAAAATCTCAGGAAGATCGCAGAGGTTGCAGAGAAATTCGGAGATGGATACGTACATCTCACTTCCAGACAGGGAGTTGAGATCCCGTTTATCAAATTAAATGATATTGATGATGTAACAGCAGACCTTGCCACAGGCGGCTGCAAACCGGGTGTCTGCGGACCGAGAGTACGAACAGTAACTGCCTGCCAGGGCAATGCGGTCTGTCCGAGTGGAAACATCAACAGCTATGATATCGCAGTGAAATTAAACGACAGATATTTCGGAAGGGAGCTTCCGCATAAATTCAAGTTCGGTGTGACAGGATGCCAGAATAACTGCCTCAAAGCAGAAGAGAATGACGTAGGAATCAAAGGGGCAGCACAGATTTCATGGAAAGAAGATTCCTGTATCCACTGTGGTGTCTGTGAAAAAGCCTGTCGAGAGGAAGCAATTTCCTTTAAGGACGACAAACTTGTGATCGATACCGACAAATGCAACTACTGCGGACGCTGTGCAAAATCCTGTCCGGTAGATGCCTGGAATGTGGAGGAAGCATATCTTGTATCTTTTGGAGGTACCTTCGGAAATCATATCAGTAAGGGACAGGAATTACTTCCGCTGATCACTTCAGAAGAACAGCTTTTCCGTGTGACAGACGCAGCAATCCAGTTCTTTGCAGATCATGCAAAAGCAGGTGAGCGTTTCAAGTTCACCATTGACCGGGTTGGAGAAGATAAACTGTACGAAGTACTGAAAGGAGCTTATGATGGCTGATTATAAAATCGATGATACCATAGATATTACAGATGTTGTGTGCCCGGTAACCTTTGTTAAGGCAAAGGTTGCACTGGAGGAGCTTGATGACGGACAGATCCTTGCAGTCCGCATGAACAACGGCGAGCCGGTGCAGAATGTACCGAGAAGTATAAAGGAAGAGGGACACCAGATTCTGAAGCTTAACGACAATGGGGATGATACCTTTACCCTGATCGTCCGGAAAGTGGAGGACGAATGATATGGCACTGAGAATCAACGCAGAGAATTTTGAAGAAAAGGTATTAAAGGCAGATAAGCCGGTTCTCGTTGACTTTTATTCGGATACCTGTATCCCATGCAAACAGATGGCAGGTGTTCTCGGAGATATCGAGGATGAGAATGAAGATGATATTTATACTTACAAAGTCAATGTAAATTACGATAAGGCACTGGCAGAAGAATTCAAGGTCATGTCCGTGCCGACGGTTATCTGTTTTGTAAACGGAGAGCAGAAAGGCAAGGTAGTCGGACTGAAGGAGCCGGAGGAAATCGAAGCCTTGTTTGAAGAATTTGTCTGATTATTTACATGTACAAGATAAAATTTGATTATTAAGGAGAAAAGAAATGATCATCAAAGTAGCAGGAGAGAAAAAAGAATATCCGGAAGGACTTACAGTTAAAGAATTGATTGAAAAGGAAGATGTGGAAACTCCACAGTATGTTACAGTAACGATCAATGATGAATTTGTGGAAAGCGGAGCTTTCGATTCCACAGAAGTCAAAGACGGCGATGAAATCGAGTTTCTGTATTTCATGGGAGGAGGAGCAAGATAATGTCATTTACAAACGAACAGCTGGAGCGTTATTCCCGCCACATCATCCTCAAAGAGGTTGGTGCCAAGGGCCAGAAGAAACTTCTCAATGCAAAAGTGCTGATCATCGGTGCAGGCGGACTTGGTGCTCCGGTGGCTATGTATCTTGCAGCAGCAGGTGTCGGAACCATCGGAATTGCAGATGCGGATGAGGTTGATCTTTCCAATCTTCAGAGACAGGTCATCCATACAACTGCTGATCTTGGCAAAGCTAAAGTCAAATCAGCAAAGGAAACCATGCAGGCGATCAATCCGGATGTCAAGGTTAATACTTATCGTAAATTCATCACATCCGAAAACATCATGGATATCATTAAGGATTATGACTTTATCATCGACGGAACAGATAATTTCCCGGCAAAATTTCTAATCAATGATGCCTGTGTTATGGCAGGAAAACCGTTTTGTCATGCGGGGATCATTCGTTTCAAAGGACAGCTGATGACTTATGTTCCGGGAGAGGGACCGTGTTACAGATGTGTATTCAAGGATCCGCCGCCGAAGGATGCTGTACCGACCTGTAAGCAGGCAGGAGTCATCGGAGCCATGGCAGGAGTTATTGGAAGTCTTCAGGCGATGGAAGCTATCAAGTACATTATCGGAAAAGGTGATCTTCTTACGGGAAGGCTTCTCACCTATGATGCTCTGACTATGACTTTCCGTACGGTGAAGCTTCCAAAGAATCATGAATGTCCGGTATGCGGTGACCACCCGACGATCACCAAACTGATTGATTACGAGCAGGCAGAATGCGATATGCATATATAATATGAATTATAGATTGTAGGTTATAGCATTACGTGTGCGAGATCAAATATTTCATCGAAGATACGCTCTCGCTGCCTTCGACTGGCAGCGGATACTAAGGGAGCAAAAACACTCCCTAAGTACCGGCCGTCTCAGAGCATCTTCTCTCGAAATATTTATCCGCACACTGTGGATATGCAGAGATAACAATTGCACTAAAAGTTATATTACAATGTTTCGGGAGCGGAGTCCAGTAGCCCACGCGACCTTTTACGACGAACATATTTTCAATGCACAGTGTATGAATAAACAGATTCATAAGGGGATGATCTGAGACGGCCGGTACTTAGTGACCGTGTTGTGGTCACTTAGCACCGTTGCCAGTCGAAGTCAGCGAGAGCGTGTCCCCGTTTGAACTGTTTATTCACACACGTCAGAGAAGAATATCGAGGAGCCCTCTTATGAAATTATATTTAAAAAAATCACACTACAACACCATCCTGACGCATTGCATCACCGGTCTTCCAAACGAATCCTGCGGCCTCCTTGCAGGAAAGAAAGAAGACGAGGAGATCACCGTCACGAAGGTTTATCTCCTTACAAACATCGATGCCAGCAGAGAACATTTTTCCATGGATCCCAAAGAACAGCTTGCGGCACTTAAAGATGCCAGGGCAAATGGAGACAAGATCATCGGAAACTTTCATTCCCATCCGGAGTCTCCTTCTCGCCCATCCGAAGAAGACAAGCGGCTGGCATTTGACCCGACGATTGAATATCTGATCCTCTCCCTTATGGAAGAGGGAAATCCAGTGCTCAAGGCATTCGGGATTGACAAAGAAAAGAATGTCACGATCCACGAGATCGAGATTACAGAATAAAGTCAGGAAGAAAAAACTATGAGCAAACCCTTACAGGTAAAACACATACATACAGATGTCCTGATTATAGGCGGCGGCACCGCAGGCTGCTATGCCGCGCTTACCATCAGCAGAAATTCTGACGCTTTCGTTCTTGTCGCAGAAAAAGCAAACATCAAACGAAGCGGCTGCCTCGCAGCAGGTGTCAATGCGATCAACGCCTATATTGTAAAAGGCCGCAAGCCACAGGATTATGTAGATTACGCAACCAAAGATGCGGCAGGAATTGTCAGAAACGACCTCCTTCTGACTGCCGCAGAAGAATTTAATGAAGTAACGGCAGATATGGAAAAGCTTGGACTTGTGATTCTCAAGGATGAAAATGGGGATTACGTGGCAAGAGGAAACCGTAACATTAAGATCAATGGCGAGAACTTCAAGCCACTCCTCGCAGATGCCGTATATAAGAGTGAAAATGTAGACGTTCTGAATTATGTGAATATCACAGATCTTCTCACAGAAAACGGAAAAGTTTACGGAGCGGTCGGTTTTTCCATCATGGAAGAAACCGTCTATGTGATCCATGCAAAAGCAGTCCTGATCGCAACAGGCGGGGCTGCCGGTCTCTACAAACCAAACAACCCGGGATTTTCCAGACATAAGATGTGGTATCCGCCATTCAATACAGGAGCCGGATTTGCAATGGGAATCCGTTCCGGTGCAGAGATGACAACCTTTGAGATGCGTTTTATTGCACTCCGATGTAAGGACACCATAGCTCCGACAGGAACCATCGCACAGGGCGTGCAGGCAAAACAGGTGAATGCAAAGGGCGAAGTCTATGAACATATTTACGGACTGACTACCAGCCAGAGAGTTTATGGAACAGTCAGAGAAAATCAGCTTGGTCATGGTCCGTGTTACCTTAAAACTTCTGGCATCACAGCTGAACAGGATCAGGATCTTCTCAAAGCCTATCTTAACATGGCACCGAGTCAGACCCTTAAATGGATCGAGAGCGGCAAGATGCCGAGCGAACAGGACGTAGAGATCCAGGGAACAGAGCCGTACATCGTAGGCGGTCACACAGCCAGCGGATTCTGGGTAGATACCCGAAGAGAGACTACCATCCACGGACTGTATGCAGCCGGGGATGTGGCAGGGGGATGTCCTCAGAAATATGTTACCGGTGCTCTGGCAGAGGGCAAGATCGCCTCTCTTGCGATCATCGAACAGTTAAAAGAAAAGCATAGCGAAGAAACATCTGAGGTCGAAAAACAGGCACAGACGATCATTGAAGATTACGAAAAGCTCCGCAACGCACAGAATGGTCGTTTCACGATCGAGGAGCTGGAAGAAGCCATGCAGAAAGTCATGGACGAATATGCAGGCGGAATTGCCGTTAATTATCAGTTCAATGAAAAGCAGTTAAATCTTGCAAAAGAAAAGATCGCACGCTTAAGTGAACTGGCCGATAAGGTCGGTGCAGAAGATATGCATGAACTTCTTTTTGCATACGAATTAAAAGAAAGACTTCTTGTCTGTCAGGTGCTGATCGAACATCTTAAAAGCCGAAAAGAAACCAGATGGCATTCGTTTAATGAAAATCTGGATCATCCGGAAACGGACCAGAAATTTGAAAAATATGTAAATTCCAGAATGGAAGACGGCAAGATCCACATTCTGTTCAGGGATCTGGTAAAGGGGGATACTTATGAGCATACGAATTCGTGAGGACCGATGCGTCGGCTGCGGTAAATGTCAGGAAGTATGTCCTGGTACCCTGATTCAGATCACAGATAAAAAAGCAATCATGAAATATCCAAAAAACTGCTGGGGCTGTGTTTCCTGTGTAAAGGAATGTAAAGCAGGAGCCATTGAATTTTATCTTGGCGCAGACATCGGCGGCATGGGCGGAACCATGAACGTCACGCAGAAAGGCGATCTTCTTAACTGGAACATCACCAGATCTGACGGCAGTGAGCTGGTCATCAGCGTTGACCGGCGAAATTCCAATAAATATTAGTACAGGAGAAGAACTATGAGCGGATTATCACATTTAGATGAACTCGAAGCAGAAGCAATATATATTATCCGGGAAGTGGCTGCAGAATGCGAAAAACCTGTTATGCTTTATTCCATCGGAAAAGACAGCTCAGTGATGCTTCATCTCGCACTGAAGGCCTTTTATCCGGAAAAACCATCTTTCCCGTTTCTACATGTAAACACAACCTGGAAATTTCGCGAAATGATCGAGTTTCGTGACAAGACAGCCAGAGAACTTGGAATCGAAATGCTGGAATATATCAATGAGGACGGTGTGAGACAGGGAATCAATCCTTTTGACAATGGATCCGCTTATACTGATATCATGAAGACACAGGCTCTCAAGCAGGCACTCAACAAATACGGATTTACTGCAGCCTTTGGAGGCGGCCGCCGTGATGAAGAAAAGAGTCGTGCCAAAGAGAGAATCTTTTCTTTCCGTAATGAAAACCATGCCTGGGATCCGAAGAACCAGAGACCGGAGATGTGGAAACTTTACAATACAGAGATTAACAAAGGCGAGAGCATCCGTGTCTTTCCAATCTCCAACTGGACAGAAAAAGACATCTGGCAGTACATACAAAGAGAAAATATTCCGATCGTACCTCTTTACTTTGCAAAAGAGCGTCCGGTGGTATACCGTGACGGAAACATCATCATGGTGGATGATGACCGTATGCGGCTGAAACCCGGCGAGAAACCGGAAATGAAAAAAGTCCGTTTCCGTACACTGGGCTGTTATCCGCTGACCGGAGGCATTCTTTCCGATGCAGATACTCTCGATGCGATCATTGACGAGACATTGAGTTCTGTGGAATCTGAGAGAACCAGCAGGATCATTGATTCTGACGGCGGTGCAGCCAGCATGGAAAAGAGAAAGAGAGAGGGGTATTTCTAGATGAGTGGTTTACTGAAATTTATTACCTGCGGCAGTGTAGATGATGGAAAATCCACACTGATCGGACATATACTTTACGATTCCAAGCTGCTTTATGCAGACCAGGAAAAAGCTCTGATCCTCGATAGTAAGGTGGGATCCAGAGGCGGTGCGATCGACTATTCTCTACTTCTGGATGGTCTGATGGCAGAGAGAGAACAGGGCATCACCATTGATGTTGCCTATCGTTATTTTACAACGGACAAGAGAAGCTTCATTGTTGCAGATACACCGGGACACGAGGAATATACAAGAAATATGGCTGTCGGTGCTTCTTTTGCACAGCTTGCGATCATCCTTGTCGACGCAAAACAGGGCGTTCTGGTACAGACAAGACGTCACAGCCGTATCTGTGCCCTGATGGGAATCCATCACTTTGTATTTGCAGTCAATAAGATGGATCTTGTGGGTTACAGTGAAGAAAGATTCAATGAGATCGTCAAAGATATCAATGAACTTTCCGAAAGCCTTGGCCTTCAGGATGTAGTGATCATTCCGGTCAGTGCGACAGAAGGTGACAACGTGACTGTAAGATCCGAAAATATGCCATGGTATACAGGAAAAGTACTTCTCAATCATCTGGAAACCGTAGATGTGACAGAGACAGAAAGCGAAGCAGGATTCTATATGCCGGTACAGAGAGTCTGCCGTCCGAACCATGAATTCCGTGGTTTCCAGGGTCAGATTGAAAGTGGAAAGATCAAAGTCGGACAGACGATCACCACACTTCCAAGCAATGAAACTGCAACTGTGAAATCTCTTCTGAACGGAAGCACTTCTGTAGAAGAAGCTGTGACAGGACAGGCAGTTACCATCCAGCTTGACAAAGAAGTGGATGTCAGCCGGGGATGTGTCCTCACTGATCAGGCACAGCTCTCCGTAGCAAAAAGCTTCACGGCCACACTGCTCTGGATGGATGACAGCAGACTGACTCTTGGAAAAGAATACCTTGTAAAACTCGGAACAAAGAAAATCCCCGGATTTATCCGCAGTATTAAATATAAGATCGATGTCAATACAGGAGAGCATATCAAGGCAGATTTTATTGAGAAAAATGAGATCGCACTGTGCGAGATCGAGCTGGCAGAGAAGATTGTCCTTGATGAATTTAAGAAACACAAAACTCTTGGAGAGATGATCCTGATCGACCGTGTAAGTCATATGACTTCCGCCTGCGGTGTGCTTAAGACTGTAAAAAGTGATGGAGAAAAACCGTATTTCCAGAAAGATGACATCAAAGTCGGTGGATATGTATTTGAAGAATTCTACTTCAACCTTGAAAATGCGATGATGTCCAAAGCCGGTTCCGACAAGAAAACCTATCATGTCGGTGATGCAGTGCCGGTTGCCGGAGACAGCTTCAAATATCCGGAATACTTTGACATTCTTTCTGTTGACGATGGGGCAGCAGTCCTGATCCGTGACGGTAAGGTGGAGGATATCCAGAAGATCGAGGATTATTGTTATATGGGACTTCCTGTCATTGATGAGAGAGGAATGGCACTGCTTATTAAGAGCAGAGCAGATCTTGAAAAATTCCTTACGGAATCGGAAGAGGCTTCTGCTGAAGAACGCTCCGAACTCCACAATAAATGGTCCAGATTTGAAACCTACAGAAAAGTTGTCTGCACGGATAATTTCTGGGTGATTTAGGGTACTGCCCTGAAACCCTTCGACTTTTGAAAAATAAGAAAATCCTGCGAGGGGAGGGCACTCAAAGTTGCGAAGGCCGTTCTCCCCTCGCGCTCCCCACCGGGCCACGCAAAATGCTGTTTCGCCAGAGCGAGAAGTGTGAAGTAAGAAAACTTATAAATTAAGAGTTAGATAAAAAAGAAGTTGGTTAGATGTTGGGTCTGGTCAGCTTCTTTTTGTTGTGGTGGGAAGATAGTGAGAGTGTTTGGTGATTGGCGTTAGTTCGGATTAAAAAACTGCCCAAATTGGACTTGCTATATGAATGTAAATATTGTATGGTATAAAATGTAAACGGTAATCTAAATTTTCTAATAAGCAATTTTTCAGGCAATATCTGCCATTGATTCCAAAGATAAAAATACATGAATTCAAAGAGATTAAGTGTTTGATAAAACTCGTCAGAATGTTATAATGTAGGTACAAAAAGGAGTGTTATATGAATAATACGATTTTTGATGATGTATTCCGTACAATGATCGAGAAGATGCTATATCTGGCCGTGCCATTGATTAATGAGGTGTTTCATACATCATACCCGGAAGATGTGAAGATTGCGGACTACATTTTTCGTAAAGAAGAGGATGTCCGGAAAGGAATAGGTGATATTATGGGAGGTAAAGTTCTGGAACTGGAATCTGAAAGACTTAAAGCAGAAGGCATGATTGCTGGTGCAAGTGACATGCTCCCACCACTTAAATCTCTGATTTTGAAGTGGGGGCTTCTTGCTCA
>NZ_JAJBNQ010000019.1:0-88822 GCF_020538025.1 Blautia sp. MSK17_66 | reverse complement strand
TGTTATGGGACAAAACCACTTATCCTCCCAAGGGGTAAATCCCACAACCTCCAAAGTAATGTACCTGATTATATTTTTATGGAAACATCGGTTAAAATGCCTCCTTTCAATGTTCAGTTTTCATGGTAAATAAAATCGCGGTTTTATTTAGAAAAATCGCATAAAATCAAGGTTTCTGGCACTATGCGGATAACAAAAAAGACCCTGAGGGGCTGGAAATTCCAGTCCATCAAGGTCTAATCTTACGTTTGGACAAATTTATTTAGTTGGTTGGGCGATTTACCCTTTTACAGGATAGATCACTTCACCCTCTCACATAGAATTGACCTCGATTCATCTACATTATAAGTAGGTTTGTTTAAAAATGCAAGGTCTTTTCATTATTTATACTATGTTGAGTTATGCTCTTGCTTTTTTTCGCATTGCTAGTAATGCATCTCTTCCAGATAGTTTTGTTTTACTTGCAGTATTAGTTTTTGGTTTCTCAATATTTCCGAAATCCAATTCTGGTAAATTCTGTTCTTTTGCCATTTCAATGTTCCGCTGTCTTTCTTTCTGACCATCAATAGCCAGTTTGCCAAGCCGCTGCACATGATCCGTTGGGAAAGACATTCCGGAAACTGCTATTAGTGTGCATTTACCGCCCCATCCTTCAGAAATATTAAGCGGCTTTCCTACTTCTGCAACAATGGTATCAATATCAACATCGTTTTTGTCTTTGTGGATGACACCAATATTGTTACATACTCTATCCTTTTGAAGTGGTGCAAAGATATTATCAGTAAGCAGTTTTTCAATTCCATCTTTACAATATGAAATAATCATTGCACCGGGATCTGATAACATTTCCAATCGTTCACTTTCGTCAAAGTTGTTTGGCTCTCCCCACGAATCGTCTGTGAGAAAAGCATCCAACAGGGAAACAAACGTCTTATTGATCCACCGAAGATCTGTTCCCTCACAATTATTATTATCCAGAAAGAACGTTGCACCAATTCCATCCAATGACATAAGCTCCTGCACTGCCTGGTACGCATTTTTATGTTTATTGATTGCCTCGTTTTCTTTTGGAAGAACTGGAACTGTTACGATAATCTTATCCTCGCCATACACATCTTTAATGTATTGTGCCACAACTGCAGATAACCCAGAACCAGTAGAACCACCAACAGCATAAATCAAAATAACGATTCCCTGATCTATCTTTTCCAATGCTTCTGTAAACTCTACATTGTCACACAAACACTCCATAGCTCTCTCTCTGTGTCCACCGAATCCGTCATATCCATCCAGCTTATAAATTCCCTTCATATTTCCCAAAACCTTTAAATCCTGTTCACTGCCATTTGCAAACATAGTGGAATATCCCATATCAGCAAACAGTTTGGTGATTTTGCAACCACAGTTACCTAATCCGATAATCATTGTATTCTTCTTAATTTCCATATTTATAAATCTCCTTTAAGTGCGCTTTTACCTTTTTCAGCAATATAGTAGGAATCCGCATGATTATACACAATTCCCTTTTTTACATATTCAGTTTTCACAAGTTTTTGTAAATGTAAATAAACCGTTTTCCGGCTCTTATGAGCATTGACAAAATCTAAATATTCCATAATTTCCACAATCGTAATTCCGTCTGTCGGTTTATCCAGTGTTATCACAGCTTCTTCATCCACAACTTTGAACGCCGTAAGAATCTGAAAGTCTGTTCTATCAATTTCAAACATATATCCCTCATTCCTCATTGACCGTCTCGCAGCTATCAATGAATGTTTCGTATTCTTTTCGCCAATCAGAAACAGATTTGAACGCCGTTTCCTTGTCCTGTGGGACTTTTCCATCTTTAAATCTTTTCGCCCACTCTTCATAATACTCATTCAATGTATCTTCTGCCTCTTTCAGCTCTTCTTTGTAATCTTCACCGTCAGCAATCCACTCTTTGTACAATTCAGCATCTTCAAAAACACTAAGAAAGTAATCAATTTCAAAACTTCCTATTAAATAATGAAGAAATGTATCTTCGTTGTATATACCGTACCAACAGCGGTCATAGTATGAATTTGCCCGATCTACTTCGTCTGATCCATTCCGGCAATAATTGCTTGCCACAAGATCCCCGATAAAACCAGTAAGTAATGTTGATAAATCAATGCCATCTGCTGCTACTTTATACAGAATACTTTTCAGATCTTCTTCATAAAGTTCCAGTGACACATTGACTTTTCGTTTTTCCATAGCAATCCCCTTTCTTTTTGTTGCCTCCTGAAGATTGCCAGTATATAATATAGAAGCAATCTCCAAGAGGTTGTGTAGCGGCTCCCACCATTCAGTTTCTCAGGCTATCTGGTGGGGGCTGTCTTTGTGTTGATCACGATTTACTCTGTGAGTGAAATATATATCACAGGTTGCCGGAGCATTGTAAATAGTCGTAATCATATAGTTTTTCATGGAAGAAATTTCACCTGTGAAGTCCTGGAATACTAACTTGATGTATTCCAGATGCTTATAGCGTACCTTTCTGAATCGTTCTTTTACCGTTTCCGCTGATAAATCTAGCTGATTGATTTTTAAGGTCGCATTGTCTGGCAGATTTAAGACCTCCACCATAATCAATACAATGTTCTCAATAAAATCATCGTGCATTTGCGGTTCATATCCAATCTGTTCCATCACATCTTTTTCTGTGATATGGATATGATTTGATAAACTATTATTTTGTTGAGCATTATTCCTTAAAGTATTATTTATATGTACCCCATCTGCAATATTATCTTTTTCCGATATGCTCCCTTTACCGGTGTTTAGAAATGGGACAACGGGTAAATCCGGTGTTCCATTTTGGGGTATCGGCTTTTTATCCAGAAGCTCATACTCGTAGTAAAACTGCTTCTTTTCATCTTGTAGTCTATACTGTACAAGATAACCACTTGTTTTAAGCTCGTTCCATGCCGAATCAAACGCTTTACGTCCTTCAGCACAACATGACATTAAAAATCCCTTATATAGAGTGAAATTTTCCAGTGTCACATATGATTGAATCAAGGAATATAACCCTTTTGCCTTGAGAGATATGCTATTATCACGCAATATTTCATTTGACACCATAGAAAAATTCACTCTTTTCTTGCGGAATTTTCCTCCGCTTACTCCATCCACCCTTTCACCTCCTGATTATGTATAATCTAATTATTCGTCTTTTAAGACTTAATATTAGATTTAACACTATAATAATACGACTTTATGAAAATGTCAATGGAAAGAATCTATTTTCTCGACTTTTTACAATATGAATTTGACTTTTCAATCTATGTTGATTATAATAGCGTTAAGGAAAAAGGGGGATTTAGGATGTTCCAATATTACAGACTGTTTGATTATATGCGAAAAAATGATATCCGCCAGAAAGATTTATTAGATAAGAAGATCATCAGCAACGGTACATTGCAGAAATTACGAAACAACGAAAATGTCAATACCTCAGTTCTTGCAGCTTTGTGTGATTACTTGAAATGTGATATCACAGACATTATGGAGTATGTACAACCAAACGAAAAAGAACAATAAAAAAGGATAGTGTGACTAAGCTCTATCCTCTTTTTTACTCTTGTATGCTATTTTGAAAATTACTCTAACCTTACTGAGAACGTTGCTGTTCCAGTATAAGATCCGGCTCTTGCTCCTGAACCCATCTGAGCATTCATTGTAACCGAAGATGTGGTTTCTCCGTTCTTAAAAGTTCCAACAAGTCCTTGCTTACCTTTATCATCACTACATCTCAATTCCAGGCTACAAGTGTCGCCTCGTTCGTTTGTCATCTCTACCGAACTATTTTCGACATACACGTTTACAGACTGGTTATCCAGAATGTTTATAGAGTCTGCTGTAAATACATATCCAGATTCTACAATGTTATTGATCCGAAGTGGGATTTTTACCATATAAGTCGAATTTTGGAAATATGATAGCTCCGTGTCAGCCGTTCCTCCTTCGAACTCAGACATATATGAAAAGTTATCATCTGTCATTGCAGCATTTACAGTAACAGGCGTTACCATCATACACGCTGCCATCATTAAAGAAAAACATCTCTTTTTCATGTTTGTTTATCCTCCATCTGCAATTTAAACTCTACTTTCACTGCATTGCACTTTGTTCCATCGGCAAGAAAACATTCTACCAGCAATGCTCCGTCATATGTTCCGGATGTCAGAGTTTTTGAAAAGTCAATCTCATAATATCCTCTTCCCGGCTCTAAATATCCGTTATTGCTCCAGAGCATCTCATTATCCGCATACAATGTCATTCGCATCAAGCAAGAATTTTCCGCTGGGTTGTAAAAGTTTACTTTTTGCTTTGTTTGGTTGGCGTAGCATACAAGGGAATCGAACCCTGGAACAATAACTTCCTCATTTCTCCCAGCCTGTGGCAATTCTTGATTTCCGTTCCATTCTTCCGCATCCTGATCTGGGATCAAAAAAGATAAAGGATTGGGAACACTCCCATCATCACACAGTATAGGAAATATAAGAACGCCAACAAACAGCAAAAGTAGCAATAAAATCATATATTTTGATTTCTTTTTCAACTTTGATGCACCTCCGAAGTGCATTTTAGTCCTTTAATTCCCCAAAGTCATTGCAAGATGGGTGTGTATTGCAATTTTTCCACCGCCAGACAGTTGAATTGTCAGCCACATAATAATTGCATTTTCCATCCAATATATCCTCTATCACCTTTTTACTATATTGTTTCTCCGGAATGATACAGTCTGGAATTTCCGTATGTAGTTTTTGACAATTATCACATCGGAAACGCCGCAATCTAAATATGTATTTTTCTCCTGACTCATTCAGAACAGCTCTTTGCTTTGAATCTCGTACTCTCATTTTACCGCCACAGTCCGGACAATAATTATTACTTTTGGATTTTATGGCATAATACTTTTTTTAAAAACAATTTCGTATTCAGTTTGAATAATCAATAATAAATCCTCCAATGAAAAAAGAGCCTGTAACCACCAGACTCTCCTTATTGTTTTCTCTTGCCTTTCATTGACTCAACGATAGTTTGGAGTGATTTTATTTCTTCTTTGGACAATCCAGATACATCAATTGTATCTGGCGTACTGCGCTTTACTCCTAACAAAAAATCTGTTGAAACATCAAATATCTCTGCAAATCTTTTTAAGACATCCGGACTTGGCGCACGATCTTTATGTTCGTAAAATGACACAACGGATTTTGTAATATTAGCTTTTTCTGCTAACTCTGCCTGTGTATATCCGCACTTACGGCGCAGCTCACGCAAACGTTCCCCAAATTCCATAATATCTAACTCCTTCAAAAATTCCACAATTTCATTACTTTGTATTGATTATATCAAACCACCATCATATAATATGAACTATATATGTCAACTAAATACTATATTAGTGGAATTATGGAGGGAAACATATGTTAAGGAAGAAAGCAATCGCTATATTATGTGCATGTGGTTTTTCTACATTATTTGCAGTCAGCGTATATGCAGATAACGATATCACTGTGACAAAAGGCACGTATAATGGTTTGTCATGCGGAACAAACTACAAGGAATTTTCTTTTACTGCCAAAAATAACACTTCGGAAACAATTAACAACTTAACATTGAATATCAATTTCCTGGATTCAGATGGAAACATTATTGGTTCTACACATCCGCAAGAATCTACTCGTGTTAAGCCTGAGCAAGGTATTACAATTTCTGCTTTAACTGATAGTGCTGACGGTGCAGCTTCGTGTGTAGTAGATGGATATAGTTTTTACTGCAATGACGAATATATAAGCGGATATGTTGATGATGCCCCTGTACTGGATTTATCTGGAACTCCTGATTCAGAAGATACATCTGCCACAGAAGAAAGTAAACCGACAGAAAGCAATAAAAACGAAAATACTAATACCGAAACTGAAACCTATTCAACTGAAGATTTAACCGATGAAGAAAAACACTTCCTTGCATTATTCAAAGACTGTTACGATACATATAAAAAGGAGGGGCTTGGTGCAAAACTGTATTATGCAGAGTTGGAAGATATTTACCAGGCAAATCCCGACAATGAAATGATGAAAAACCTTTACTACTTCTGCAGTGCTTGCGGTTATTACTATCTTGCCGATGTAATGGATGATGCGAGCGATAAAGAAGCCGGAAACAAGGAGGCTGCTAAAATTGATCCAAAGTATAACGGTGCATACTCAAAAGAAATCATTCAGTTTGCCAAAGATTTACTTGGCGATGATTATGCCACACTCGCAGAAAGTGCAACCAAAGAACAAGAGAATTATGATAATCTTACAATGCAGGACAAAATAGATATCTTAACTACAATTCAAAACAGTACAAAAGATACCGATGAATTGTGGGCTGAACTTGCGAAAAAATACGGCATCTCTGAAGAACAGGTGTCCCAGATCAACATAGACACTGATGTTATCACTGCCGCTGGAAACCAAAGAAAAGAAGCCGCAAAAAAGGAATCTGACTCACTGCAATATGATGCCACTCTGTCCTATGGCACTGGTGATGTAATTGTTGCAAGTTCTGTTGATAACTTGGATTCTTATTTATCGTATCTGTCAAAAGATGATAAAGACTCTATCTGGGCGCAACTACTGAACGGCGATGTTGCCTATGTTGAATCTGGCACAAAAGTAAATATCATTCAAAATAAATTTGCCACTACAAAAGTCCGCATCCTGGAAGGAACATATAAAGGTAGCGAAGTATGGACAATTTGCGAAGCTGTTCATAAGAAATAATCCCATTTTATACGATTACATTATAATAAGAAGAAAGTCTCAGCAAACTGGGGCTTTTTTCTGTTCGGAGAGGGAAATGGTGTGGGAGATTTAGATAGACCTCGATAGCGATTCAGACACCCCCGATACTGCCCGAAAATGTAAACTATCCCCCGGTCACTGCCTCACACCGGGGCGGCTGTACTCTCTCCCACCCAGATAGAGAAAGTTGGTGAAAAAAGTACTCAGACACAAAATAAAGTGGATCTTTCCGGTGATTTACTCCAAAAATGAAAAGCCGGGATCTGTTCCCCCATCAGCCAAAATAGAAAGAACCTTTAACCATTGCGCCCCCATTCATCACGACAAGCCAGTATCACGTTATAGCCAGTATTGCAGCACAAAAAATTCCCTCTTACATAGATTCTATTGATTGATCTATTTAAGAGGGATTTCTATTGTTTTGATGTCTGGTTGCTTATTTTAAAAATCTGTGTTTGCTCAATGCTGTCTCAATATCTTTTGATGATACACCAATATAACGTTGTGTGACCGCCGGGGAACTGTGCTGCAACAACTGTTGCACAAGAATAATATTATAATCGTTGTTCTGGTAAACTTGCGTTGCAAAAAACTTTCTGAAGCTGTGCGTGCTGATATTGTCCAGGTCTAACCAATCCGTCACAATTTTCAACTGCTTCTGCACTGCCCTTTCTGTAATTGGAAAAATAACATCATTATCTTTGATCCCATTTTCCAAACAATAAATTTTAATATACTGGTAAATTTCAAACGGAACTGTAAAATTTCTGCTTTTCTTTGTTTTCTGCTCAATTATGTTTAATCGGTATCTGCTGCCCTCTTTTACGATGTCTGATAGTTTCAGGTTTAATATATCGGAGATTCTGATTCCCAAGTTTGCTTCTATAATGAGCGCAGTAGCTATGCGGTCGTTTGGTCTGCACCCACTAAACCCAGTCCGCATTGTATCAATAATCAAATTGTATTCCTCAACTGTTAATGCTCTTGTCTTTTTATTTGCCATTGCAGCACACCTCTTTCTCATATGATTCGATCAAAAAGTTCGTATTTCTTAATATGAAAAGTTCGTATATTTTCCACCACAAAATAAAGCCCTTGCAAACACTGATTTTTACTGTTCGTAATAGTATAATTATACGAACTCTTTACCTAAAACGAAAGGGGCTGTATCTCGCCCCTTATATCATTCTTATGCCGTAACACAAAATACTGTATTCGCTTCTTTTACCACATCCGAACCGTATTTGATTCTGATGTCTGCCATTGTAGTTTTTCCATGTGATCTGGTAACTTCTTCTGGATTGTGCCAGTACCAAGCTTTTTTCTTGGAAGCCCAGTGAAAACCATTTCCCTTCAGTTCGTCTTTACAAGCATATGTATTGCTGCCTGTCACCCAGATCCAGGAGCCGCACACTTCTATTTCAATGTTCAGATGAATGATTACATTTATAATATCTCTGATCATTGCATCTTCTTCCTTATTATATTTCTTTCCGTTGGTTGGTGTGTCTGCATTTTCCAGCACCTTAAAACACATTTCATATTCAATATTGATAACTTTCATTTCTTCAGCAGATCCGCCCACATCTGGGTGATTGGCTTTTGCTAATCTTCTGTACTCTTTTCTTAATTCCTCTAATGTAGAAATGTTTACGAAATACTTCATTGTGTTTTCCTCCCGATCTCTTTTGATTTCTTATCTTGATATTTAATATATCACGAATATCGGTGATAGTCTATTGACAGAATACACAAATATCACGAATATCGGTGACTATATTTGTCACTTATTCCGGTGATATTTTTATTGACTGTCACGAATATCGGTGATATACTTAAATCAGTTCAAAGGAACAGCACAACAGCGAAGGGTGAAAACGAAGTGATCGCAAGATGTACCGGAGACACCAACGTAATACCGGGCAAGGGTAAGGGGATAATGAGACGGTCAAAAACCTTAGATAGCTTTAAGACCTGCCGGAGCTGCTGCCGCACTTCCTATAATAAGACAAGAAATTTAGGAGGGTAAAATATATGTGTACAAATATGAAAGAGTTACAAACAATCTCAGAAAGAATTTACGAACTGGAACAGAAGAAAGCAAAAAAGAAAAGAGAAATGGACGAGCTGGAAAAAGAGATCAAGGCTCTGAAAAGTGAAACTTCTTCTTATATGAAGAAACGCCAGAAAAGCGAATTAACAGTTGCCGGATTAACAATTCTTTTTACCGCTTTTGTAAGATCCTCATTTGATAAAGAAGCCTTTATCTCCGGAGAACAGGACGGTGAAGAAAAGTATAAAAAGTATTTAAAGAATACTCCAGTTGAACGAGTAACCGTAAAAGTTGCAGAAAGTAAGTAGTCGTTGCGGCGACAATAAACAGGACTTTAAACCGCAAGCGTTCCCACTCTTACAGGGTGGGAGGTAGTCAAAAAGGAGGGCTAAAACATGAATGATACTCTTTTAACCTATGATCAGTGGTGTGCCAGATTCAAGAAACACGCCAAGAGATACATTAAAAGAAAAGTTATACAGGTATTGCAGTATCTTTTCGCTGCTGCAATACTAGCGTTACCGTTCTGGATGTTTCTGGATTGGTTACTTAGAGGCTATTGATTTTATCTCTTGAAAGTTTAGCACATATGAAAGGGGCTTATGACTATGAATTTTTTAGCAACATACACAGAAGATCACAACGAATATTGCGGAACCGTAAATCTCAGTGTTGACGATGTTATTAAAACAGCCAACGAAGAAAAGAACATCATTCTCAAAGACAACGCTACAGGAATTATCCTCAATGATCTTTTGGGCGAAAACGTAGAACCCGGAAAAACCTTTACTCTCTGGATTTATCCAAACAATAACGTTTTTATAAATAAGTCCAATACAGATATTGAGCATGTAAAACCATTCAATATTTCAGCATCAGAGATTGAAGCACTCACGGCATTCTCAGATGTCATTCACAAATACAATCAGGGCTAAGTGGTTTTAGGACGGTTCGATTCCGTCCAGTCCTTTGTAAAAAATAACAGGAGGGGTTGCACATGAAATTTCTCTACTATGATGTAAACGAAAGCTGCGAAATTGTGGAATCTATCGCAAATCTCAGTATTGCGGATATCCTCAAAGTCGCACACAAGGGCAAAGTTGAAAATGCTGGTACTGAAATCGGCATCCGGATCAACACACTGCTGCCACTGACTGCCGAAAATCACAACAAAATAACAGTCTGGATCAATGTATTGGATGAAACGGTATCAGTTACAAGACATAGTTTTGATCCAATTATGGATATCTGGTGCGATGAGGATATGGAAAAGTTGGAAATATCCAATTCAGAAATTGAAACACTTTTGACATTTGAGGATGAATATTTCAGAGCAAATTTTCTTTGAAATAATATTTTTGCTGTCCTATCGGCATTACGGGGAAAGGATTTAGGTTGGCAGTGCTACACTACACATAAATGGCTTAAAACAAATGTGTAATGTTCTTACCAACCGTACTACCAATAGTTGTGCTTTTAGGGAATTGTACTCTCCCCTGAAGCACAAAACCAGGTTGTCAAGTTGGGTGATTCATGCAGTTCGATTCTGCACAACCTGTCTCTTGCAAGAAATAAATCCTCTACGAAACTATATTGTATTGATTCCCGATTACTGGGAGAAAGGAGAAACATGGCAAAGAAAGTAACAAAAGCTATGAGAGAAGATTTTAAACGTTGCGAAGAGCTTGCCAATAAAATCATGGATGAATACGGTGTTAAAATTCCATTTCTTACATGGGCAAGCATGACTTACGATGAATTATTGGATCTTGAAAAAGAGTTAAAAAACGGTAAATAAACCGCTTTGCTGACCTATCGGCTATACGGGGGCTATACAGAACACTTATTCTAATCCCTGGGGTCTGGTACACCCCGTCCCACCCATTCTTCCGTTATGTAGTGACTTAACGTGAGTAAAACTTTGGACTCTCCAATTATACACCGGATGAGATCGGCGAAAATAGGTGTTCTGTATATCTACAAAAAAATAGTAATGGCAATATAAGGAGAATAAGACAATGGTATCAGTTACAGTACACGCAAAAAGAAGATTAAAAGAACGTTGTGGAGTATCAAAAAAACTCCGCTATGGATATGGCAGAAAGAGCATTCGACAAAGGCATTTCTTTTGAAAATGCAAGTGCAGATCTCAAAAAATATATCTCTAGTGTATATATTCGACATGAAAAAATCGGTGATAATATTCGAATTTATGGCAACATGGTTTATATTTTTGACAATCGCACATTGATTACAGTATATCCCATCCCAGAAAACTTATTAAATGAGATGGAGCGCATTGCAACATGTATTGATGATGCAGCAGATAAAGCATATCAGGAGTACACTACACCTCAAAATACATGCACACCACCAAAGAAAGTTATTAGTGAGTTTGATGCTACTACTCTGGCAAGAAAGTTATTTTCTGAAAAAGTTCATGCTCCATATAAATACTCAGTAAAAAATGACCATATTGGAAAATTTCTTTTATTAAGTTTTAAGTCACCTGCTATGGCACAAGAACACAGCGACATAATCAAAAAAATCAAAAACGAATCTGGCTGGAGAATAAAGGTAAACGAACATTATAATACCGCTTTGCTGCAAACTGAATTTTTAATGTTACTAATGCGAAATGGTATTGATTATGTAAAACCTGCATCTTTTTCACCTACTAATACCGTAACTATTTACATAAAAGAATATCTTCCGGTATGTGAAACTTTAAAACAGCAAATTGAGAACACATACGGTATAATCGTAAATTATGCAATTTGCTAATCTTTTCTTTACAACTATATAACCAATGAAAGAGGTATGAAACTATGAATAATGAAAAAGGAACTGGGCTTACAACCGGTAAAATGATCGTCATTATTGCAATGGATTTAATTGTTATCGTGCTGAATATTTTGAATCTTTGCACAAAATTCTGCAAGCTGTACGAGGTAAAACATTATGATGAACATTGAAGCATTACGCCGTAAGGCGAGAAAACAGGGGTTATTTATCCGAAAAAGTCCGAATCAAATTACTGGCGGTTACATGATTGTAGACGGGAACAATATCATTCAAGCTGGCGAACATCTGGGATTACCCCTTGCAGAAGTCGAAAAGTATCTTAAAGAATAATATTAAGGGTGGCGTAACTGCTGCCCTTTCATTTTCTCATTTAAGTAGAATAAAATAAATATCTGCACATATATTGATTTTGTGGAATAAATATTGTATCATATCACTATAAACAGTGATTAAAGGAGCGTATTCAAATGTTTGATAGCAAAGAACTATTTAACAGAATGACCTCTGCCGGAATTACGGCATATAAATGCAAAATTGATCCTAACTTGAAAGGGATTTCACAAAGTACCATTACTCGATTAAAAAAAGGTGAAGATAACATATCTATAAGTAGCATTGAAGCGATTGCAAAAGCTATGAATATGCAACCTTTAGAACTATTACAGGGTATATGGTCTATTGATTTATCCGAAACCACAAATAAGCCAGATGATTCAATTACAGAGTAAACCGAGAAAGGTTTGCTCTTTTTTATTTCGGATGTAGATAATAATAATTGCCAGCACACATTTAAGCCAACCAAAGGAAAAACAAAAATATAAAAGGAGTGCCATAAATGACCGCCTTAATCATCCTCATCGCCCTAATCGTCATAATCGCCGATGAACTGAATACTCGCAAGAAACGGCGCAACAATCAGGCAGCAGCTCAGAAACGTGTCAATGAGTTTAACGCCTATATGCAGAAATTGAAAGATATCCAGGAAAAGGATCATAGAGAACTCTGATTCTGTAGTTTTTGTAACAATTCCAGTGTCTACTAATTCTTCGAGTTCAGGAATCATTTCTGCAAGTAGTTTGTAGTTCTGAAGGGTGTCAACTGATATTCCCATTAGTGTTGCAAGATCTGATTGAGAGGATGCCGAATTATTCGGCAAGCTGCTATATTGATTATTGCCCTTTTCAATTCCATAAATTCTCTTTAGTTCCTTGATTCTCAGCCCTACCTTCTTCGCAGATCCTCCAACGTCTCCACGCTGCCGAATATGAGGAAATAGCAGAAAATCGCACAATATCAGTTCTTTTTTCTTTTGCTGGTTGGTAAAGTGCCAGCCGATATATAATAAGAATGATGTAGGATCTGGCACGATATCGCAACCAGAATAAGAAAAGTTAATAGGTTGAACATAATAATGGATTGTTGCTCTCTCCCACTTCTGATATCATTATAGATTATCTTACAGGAGGATTTCCATATGATTGAAATAACAAGCCCCAATTTTGGCACGTTACAAATAATAGGCGAAAATGAACATACTGCTGCCAACCTGCTCAAGGAAGAATTATCCGGTGCAAACAAAGCCCAGGAGATCCTAGTAATTTCCGAATACCAGAAGCGTTATAACGTGGTGATTTATCCGACTAATTCTCATGTTGCAGATAAAGACCGGATTGTGCATAGTTTGTTGTAAATACGGCATCTAGCTTTTTTCCTTGCTACCGGACGTTTACCATTTATACAAAGAAAAATTAGAAGCATATCATTTTATCGCTAAAAAGGCTTCTTTTGCCCTTTTATATCGTTCAAATTTATCGTCCCATTCACCCTTATTCTTTGCTTTTTTTAATACCTCTAAAAGAGTACAATCATCGAAAAAAACGATTTTTTTGTCGGTATAATATTCTTTACAGTAATATCTAAATAACTGGGTTACACCATCTTCACATTTTTCTGTTTCAAATCCAGGGTGAAACTTATTGACTACTTTTTCTAAGTCATCACGTAAATATAACATGTCTTGCGGAGCTTCAACATCTACAAGCTCCCCATCAATATAAATGGGTACAGGAGTGGGATCTATTCCACTTTTCTTCAATTTATAATAAAAATAAGAGTATAGGCTTTCTGCACAAACACACTCATATTTGTAACAGCATACTTCCTGATAAGCCGAGAGAAGCTCATCAACAGCAGGACGTTCCTTACGTTTGAGATATTTCATGCTATAATCTTTAGTGTATTCCGTTAGTTTTCTATACTTCTCCCATGTAGCTGGTGTACTTTCAAGCAAATGTCGAACTGGATAAAGCACTGATGCTCTTAAATTATTCCTATTACCTCTCGAAAAGTAAATAGCTGATATTATCCATGATACAATCCCTGACATTATCACAGATATCATTGTAAAAATATTAGCATTTATATTTTTAGGAGCAAAAATCCATTTTATATATTCAATCATAAACTTCCCTCATCCCTGATACATTTCTACAGATTTTTGGTAATTTAACAGCTTTTCACTTGAGACCTATACCTAGAAATGGTATAATTTACTCGTATAATTGAACAGAAGCCGGATGCAAGTTTCGTCTGAACGCCCTCCAATTTTACGAAAGGAGGGTGATGCCTTATGAACACAATGGAAGTTCTCACTTTATTGTTAGTAGTATTTACGGCACTGACTTACTTAGATAACCATAAAAAGAAATAAGCATCCCACTCTCCCAAAGTTAGATGCTTAAATCTTTCTGATTTCAAATTTAACCGAGGGTAATCGGAACTTGTTCCGATCATCTTCTAAGTAGATTATACATCAGGACTCTTGGATTTTCAAGAGTCCTTTTTGAGTTAGTACAAATCCTATTGTCTCCAATTTTTTTCAAAAAAGGGTTATTTTTTGTTCCGGATCAGTGATATAGGTGTTGTTCACTGTTTTCTGGTACTCTTTATATATATTAAATCGTTTATTAATATACGAAACTGGTACTATCGTATCAAAATCATTTTTCACGTAATACTCTTCCATCGTATCTAAACATAAACAAGCAAGTTGTCCATTCGGATAGCAAGCTCCACAATCAATACCAATTTTATCTTTATTTACATCATCATACCATATCTTATACGGAACGGACAGTTCGTGATCCTTAATAATTTTGATGTCACGTGTTGTCGTATGTCCGAACACAACTGTCAACGACTCACTACATTCCACTTTGTTTAGAAAAAATTCTTGTCGTATATCCAATTTATATTCATGGGAAAATTTTTCTTTCGTCTCGTTATATCCGCCATGCACTAACATAAATTTCTTTCCATCAACAGTACATTCTACACCTAATGGCATGGACGCTATATATTTCTTTAACATATTAAGATCTTTTAAATTCATTTTATTTAAATGATCCAAAGTCATTCCACCATTTTGCACGCCAAACAAATTAAAACATCTTTGCAGATCAACCGTCATAGTAATTAATCGTGTTTTGCTATAAATATTAAAAAGTCCTAAAAATAATTCTGATGGAAATTTGAGTATATTATACAAGTTATAATCATTTCTTTTAAATTTTCCCGATTGATTGCCACTTGTTTTTTCATATATAACATATTTCCTAAATTCTTCTTTAGGCGTATATAGTTCTAAAAGTCTAAGCAAATTATCTTCGTGATTCCCTCTTATCGGGATGCAAATTCCTTTTTTCTGTAGTTTTATAACTTCTGAAAGAACTGATAAATCTCCCCCACGATCTATCATATCACCCAATATAAATAAAGTATCATCAGAATTTAAGTTAATCTTATCCAACATTTTATCGAATAAATCTTTTCTACCATGAATATCACTCATAACATAAATCATTTATCACATCTCCTTTTTCATCTGTAAGTAAAATTTTCCCCTTATTTCTATGTACAAATATTACTCTCGCATCCCTTATATTAACTTCTCCCTTAATCATAAATTCGTTATTAACTGGAACATAATATAAATTGCCTATATATTTTTTTGGATCTATAACGAAAATCACACCATCACTGTTTAATCTACTATCAATATTTTTTTTACTGATTATTGTCTTTTTACTATTACTGATTCCGTTTGCGTCTGCACGAGGATAATCTATTGCATAATCCAATACATATGATAAATCTGCACTAAAGAAACAATATCCAGCCTGCATCTTATTATATTTTTCTCTATACCCTTCTTCGGCCTGTATATAGGTATCACGTTTTACCCCCAAATTATTAGTCGGAACTAAATAACCATCTTCAATTATTGATTTATACGCTTCTAAACTCGTCCCATGATAAAGGTTTATTTGTCCATTTACTGATTTTATATTTATCGGTTGTAAGCATTCAATACTTTTATCAATATCATCAGCTATTACGAGGAATGGCTTCTCGAAATAATATTGATCTATAATCATACTAATTATGTTAAAAAAATATAAATGTTTCTCACAAAACATCTCTATATTTTCTTTCAATTTATTCCAAAACCCAACTTCTTTTATAATCATTTTTAAACTCTGAAGAAGAAAATATCCGCAAACTTGTCTATGGAAAAATCCCTCTGCACTCGTGGGGGCTTGATCATACATTCGTTCAATGTATTCATAAAAAGCCATCTCTATATCAGGATAATATTTTTTTAATATTTTTAATTCTCCACCTAAATAAACAGCAAAATCCTTTATTGCTGGTTCAATATCATCTAATGTATTCTTTTTAACCTCTTCACTAAGTTTATTGTTCTCTCTTGTATATTTTTTCAAAAAATTTATGATTTGTGGATAATATTTCTCTAATTCTCCCATATTTTCCTCCATATTCTATAGTGAAACAAAAGTATTAACTCAATACTTTTATTTGTATATATTGACAAACACACCTCTATGTCTGAAATGCACTCTCAATACTCTTTTGATATAGCAAAATACGGCGGTTATCGTATTTTCTCGAACTGCACCTCGAACTTTTTTATGCACTTTCTCACATAATTTGTTGTTTTACAATTCCCAGAAAGACCATAACTACCGTATTTTCATGCATTGCATTTTTATATAATCCTGTCTATAATCACGATATTTCCAATATTTACTGAAAAAAGTTGTTCGAGCTGATTTTTTACGTTAGAAAAAGAGAAATTACTTCTTTTTCCACCCTTTTTCCACCCCCCAGAAATTAATCCGCATCCCTCAAACGCACAATCCTTATATCTATCGTAACTGTTTTTCTGTTTTCGCTCTCGATAGTTGGTTTATAATACTGATACTTTCCCCGGATCTTGTCCGGAATCTTCTTTTTCTCATTTGCAAAAGCCCCTAAAAATTCATACGGCGAAACTCCGTAGTATTCTGCTGCCGATACAAAATCCATCTTAACCCACGTATTATTTTTTCTAACTGCAATTTCAGCAAGTGAATCAATCGCTTTATGTAATTTTCTAGGCACATGCATAAGGTTACTGGCATGATTAATCCAGCCTATATCATGTTCTCGATCAACGGAATGGATATGATGTGCTTCTAATTTATCTCCTAGCTTAGTCCACTCCGGAATAGGACAAAATGCTTCGGCAACCAACACGTGAACATAGTACATATGTTTTACTTTTTTCCCTCGCATATATTGCGGCAATGTTAATCGGTGATAACCCTTTTGAAAAACTGTCTTTAAAATTCTAGCTTTCCCTCTTCTTTTAGAGATAATCCGGGCATAGTTACTTACCCAGATAGCTGTCTCTCCCTTCACATGTCGAAATTCTTCGTCAGTGGCAATTTTCCCACCGATAGCTTCAATGTCCGCCTTGGTGAGATAGTTGCATCTTTTTTTCATTCAGCAAATATAAAGCTCCTATTAATCACCTGGTTCAAAAGTCTATTTAAGTTGTCACTTGCCCTGAACTTCACAACATAGTGATCTTTACTTTCGCTTTTTCCACCGGTAAATATATTATTTTGCATAATGCGACCTTTATGCTTAAACGTTCCAAATGTGCCAAAACCTCTCCACTTCACGCACAGGCCATCCAGCATACATTTTATGAGTTCACACTTTATCTCTAACACGATTTTTTCTGCTTCATCGTATGTAATCCCCATCGAACCACTTAAACGGCGTATAAACATTGCCTGTGTCAACGTTCTTTCTTTGTTTTCTGTAAATTTTCCCATCTTCGTTTCTCCCTCTTATTTATAATGTGATTTTTGTGCAATTCTGATCATAAATCACGTCCAGACACTTTCCATTTCCTTTTTAGCTTTATTGTACTTGTCATATTCAGTATTTATTTTTTTCAATTCATCGGGTGATAAATTTGATTTATTGCGTTCTGCTTCCAAACGTTCCACCTCTTGCAAGATTGGACAATATAAATTTGCTTGTAAACTTGTGAGCCGTTTACCATATCCATCCGGACTTAATGGAGAATCATTAATATACTGGCGAACCTGTCGGCATCTTACCTCAAATTCATCTTCTTTAAGATCTGAATGAAAACTCATAATCTCATTATAAGAATCGCTTTCCTTCAAATTATTAATTTCAAGTATGCGTTCTTTGCATTCTTCTGGCGTACCAAAATCTGTATCATTTAATCCAACAAAAGATTTGATTAACTTAACGCCTTTTGGCGTAAGCGAGCGACTCAAACGAATAAGAACATCTTTTGCATATTCTTTTGGCTCTGGATGTTCTAACAGTGCATTATATAGTGCTATAATATACTTTTTCATTAGCGGCTCTTTGTCAAGATCAACATTGAAATGTTTTCTGGCAAAATTCTTAACTGGAATCAAATCTTTATCGTCAATAATATTCTCTGCAGGGTTTTCAATCGGGAAAGCCATTTTGCAATATGGCTTTCCTATATTGTATTTTTCTATTGCTTGAATGATTTCTTGACCTTCTGAACACGCCAACACATTGTATATTATTTCATTTTTCTTTCTGCTTTCATAATCCGTCATAAAATTAGCCCGCTGAATATTTCCAAATATATCCAAAAATATGCTACATAATATAATTTTTTGATCACTACGAAACCACGGAACAAAGTTCTTTTCCGAACATATAGGATCACAATCTGCACTCTTATATAAAACCTTTGTTGGCTTATACGAAGCTGTAAAGTTATCTGCATAATTTAGATTGATAGCACGACCAACTTTGTAAGGAACATCACCAGCTCTATTTTTGCAAATAGTTGCATAATCTCGTAAATTATCATAATACCATTCATAACGTTTCTGGCACTCTTCTTTCGTTCCGTGGTATCGGTCACAACTAACAGAGATATTTATATTATTTTTTGCCTCTACTTCAACAATGGTTTGAATGTATTTATTATATTCACGAATGACGTTTATAACATCATCGTTCTGAATTGTCGCATTTGTTGTGATCTGTATTCCACCCAACACGATATTATTTTTCTTTATAACATCCAGAATATAAAGCATCGCATCAATGCTCAAAAATGGTTCTCCCCCAGTAAAATTAAGGGCATAAATGTAATCAACTGTATCAAAGCAAGCATCAATTACCTCATTAGAAATACACATGTTTTGCGATTCTCCACAATAACAGTGCGAACACTGTAGATTACACTTTCTAGTTAATTCTATTGTTAAATTTGAAAATGTTATTTTTTCCATAGTTCATCCTCTTTCTTTTATTTGAATATAGCTCCCCAAATTTTACCTGGGATAGAATTAGCAAATGCCATTGCATCTGCCACTTGACATGGTGTTGCCATAGTATCACCTCTCTTTTAATTCAACTCACTGTAATTTCTACACGAATCTGACCACAAATCACACCCAGATTTTCAATTTTACCAATCATATATTTTAAATTCTGTGCCATATCAGTGTAGAAAATCCCATTCATACAATTTTATCTTCTCTGTTGGTTGTAGAGTACCAGCCGATACAATAATAAAAAAACATATCCTTTCCGGCACGCACATAAACCACTATAAATTTTCTGTCTTTTAATAATGCCACGATGCCAAGAGTGGCAGCATACACGATAGTGTGTGCTTATTCTTGTCACTTTCGTGACGCTATGTCCTTATCAGAGATAAGTCCATATATACTCTTTAATCTTTTATGCCCCCATTTTATACAAATTTCCTAATATTAAGAAAAATGTCTTTTTTGGGGGCAGTCTACTCATTTATCTTTTGAATCATCCAATACCTCTTTTTGTAATTTTCTGACTGTCTGCTATTCTCTTGCTTTGATACAATTTTAAACGGATATTGACAATCTACAAGTTTTCCATTGAGGGTATTGATTCCCATTGTACGATCATGTAGACCTAAAATATCACGAAATTTTTCTTTTAATTCTTTCTGCTCTTCTTTGAATAGTTTTTTCCTTTCCCAATCTTTCAGAAAAAATAAAAATGTATCTTTGCTCTTTACTTCAATTTCCAAACCTGCTTTTTTGGATTTCAAATCATTTCCCAGTCTTTCAAATAATACTGCCTCGTAATCAGATTCTTTCATTTTCTCGATAGTCTTTTTATCCATCTCATATTTTTTCAATGTACAGTTGTTAATACATAATTTGTCTGTTTTCATATCAACATAAAAGATTTTATTTTTCCGGGCAATTTGCCGAGTATCCATATTTTGAGTATCAAGATAATTTAAAAAATCCTCTTTATTTTCAAGATAATGCGTAACCGGAGATAATTGTTTTTCATTGCTCACATAAAAATTATTGATGGCACGTCCATCATATATACGAAAATAGAAACAGCAAGTATCGAAGTAATCAACAGGTCTTTTCCTACCGATTGCCTGAAGCGCACTGTCCAAATCAAATATCTCATTGATGATATGCCGTAAATCATCATCCACCAAATCAACACCATTATCCAAAACTTTTGTAGCAAACAAAATTCTTTTATTAAAGCTCTTATTTTGTATGCAATATCTATCTGCAAAACGGCATTCTTGTGACTGGCTGCACATATAATAAGCAGATTCACCATAGTAATCGTGCATCTCCACAAGCCTTTTCATAGAATTAACAAAAACCAATATTTTATCAGTATCGTTGTCTGCCAGTATACCATCTATAATATCTGTAAGGACATCTTTACCATATGTATATACTCGTTCCACATAATCATAAACTTTCGGAAGTGTATAAACATGTTTCTGCTCTACTACACCATCGGCTATCAAATCCGAAAAAAAGCCATCTGCTGTGGCAGACATAAAAACCACTACACTTTCTGGTTGATTCATAACATATCTGTATGCCAAATCGGTATAACTATTAAACTTTGCATCCAAATAGAAATAATGACATTCATCAGAAATTATCAAATCATATCTTTCCGACATCCCTGTATGCCTGATCATTTTTTGCAGAGATTGGTAGGTTTTTAAAACAATATTTGATGTCTTAAATTTTTTCAGTTCCTTTTCTAATTGCTTATAAAGTTCTAGTCGATTACACAAATACAAAATTTTTTTATTCTGCTTCAAATAAAACGGTATTAGTACCTGACGGGCAAATAGTGTTTTCCCACATCCGGTACCACCATTGAGAATAATTTTTGTATTTTCCCAGGAAATATAATCATTTCCTATTAAATCTGAAATATACTTTTTTGAACCTAACATGATGAACTATCTCCTTTATCTGTTCTGGTTATTGGTATAGTCGGTAATAGCTCCTAGCAGTTCCGGGGACTCAAAAAAGAAAAATAGATTTCTCTCCGGATTCTTATAATCTTTCCTAGATTCTGCTAATACAAATCCACGCATTAAAAGATAGCCTGCAAGTTTTTGTGAAAAAATTGTTTTACATTTAATTTTCTTCTCGGTCATTCCATTTCTCCTAAAATTTGTACTTTTTTGACAATAAAAAAAGCAACCAACATATCAAAAAGAATCCAACACTATAAGTAGCGTTTTCTATCTTTTTTTATATTGATTGCTGTAAGTGCCTTAAAATTGTATCTAATATTTCTGATACCAAGTCACACGTCTGTATTCAATTTTTATTTTATGATACCACAGTTTTCCGATTTTGTCAAGTATTTTTGTGCATATTATCAAAATACACAGCGTTGAAAATGGTGTTATTGTGCAATAGACACAACTTTAAATAATTTTTGCTAATAACATAGTATATTAAAGAAATAGGAATGTAGTTCAGTTTCTATAACTTTCTTATATACCAAAAAAGCACCCTAAATAGGTGCTTTTGGGAACATTGCCTAGCAATATTCTTCTAAATTTGATTTTCCTACATTTGTGCCTAGCACAAACTATGCTATTGACAGAATCTCTTATCTGTCTTTGTATTAGTATATTATCATTTTTCCATAAACGTGTCAATATTATACTTACAAATTTTTATTTATTGCAGAAATCACATTTTTATAACATTCTTCTGTTGCCTTGCCAACACAACATCCGTCAATACGTTTTCTATCAATTTCTCTTAAATGCATAACATTTATAAAACCATATAATCCTCTACTATTACCCTCAAGTCTTAATGGTACTTCATAAAAATCCAAATATTTTTTTACTGTTTTTCCGTCTCTGACACGCTCAATATAATATCTTCGTTTTTGTATATCATACTGTATTTGTTTTTGATGTGTCGTTACAGGAGCAATGATTGTAGTATTAGCCTTTGTATTTCCTACATCATTTTGCAAAATCATTACTGGCCGTCTGCCATTTTGTTCACTTCCAATATTGTTTCCTAACTTAGCATAAAAAATTTCTCTCTGAGCAACTGTATATTTTCGTGACTTCTTGTTTATACTAACTTCATCATTAAGCCATGCAATATTATCAATATTTCTTTGCATCAATGTTTTATTTAATTCAGCATTTTTTCCATAAGAAAACACATTTTTAGAAAACTTTTTCATTTCTCTTAACAAACGTGCTTTCAATACTTCTAATTCCCCTTCATCTTGTAGAAAGTTTAAGCGTTTAAGAATATTGTTCAAAAAATGCTCTACGTCATCCTGCTTTTCTGTACGATTTCTATTTACATATTCCCGTATACTTGCAACAACAGACTCAAATAATTCTTCGATCATAAAAACTCCCTCGGTTATTTTTCTTTAGTTTACCTTTTATTATACTGAGTTTTTGTTTGTAAATCAATTCAATTGCCCTATTTAAGCAAATTTATTTTTACAGTTTTTAGTAATTCATTAACTGTATCTCCATTTCCATATTTATCTAAATATACAAGTACCTCTTTTATTTTTTCCTTTTTTACCCCAGCTAACTTCCGTATATTACTCCAACATATAGATTTTTCTTCATTCTTTAGCACCTCATATGCCCATACCAATTTTCTCGCCCAGGATTCCTCATACGATTCTGCATATCTTTCATATACAGCCATACATTTAGGCATATTTTTAAATCCATATGAAGTAATCCCCAGAAACTTATAAACCATTTTCTCAGATACTCTTTCAGGTCTGCCGCTATCATTACCAGCTCCATCATAAACGCCTTTGCAGAACTCTTCAAAACGTACAACATTTTCTATGTCAAATTTCTCCCAGCCTGCTATCGCACGCTTTTTTATATAATGGCTTTCTTGCTCCTGTAATACTTTTTCTTCTGTAACCTCAGATTTCAATAATTCCGTTGGATTGATATTCAAGAAGTATGCAATCTGACATATGGCAGTAAATTCATTACTCTCTTTTAACATTACTTTTTGAATCTGATATATACTTGCAATAGTATTCATTCCAATTTCCTTGAAAGATGATTGCAAATCTTCAGAAAATTGTGTCATCTTCCGATGTCTACCCTTCATGTATTTTGTCTTGGTTATCGCATTGTATATAGCGGCTTTTATATTGCTTTCACTGTCAGTCGTTATATTCATATTAAATAAATCACTTATATATTTTGCAAATTTAATCTGCTCCATATTGTCAACCAATACAGGGACTACGTTTTTTATTGTCACTTCTGCTGGGTTAAATGCAAATATCTTTTCACTGCGTATATCTACTTCTGAATTTACCAACTTACACCTATGAGTGGGACAAATCAGCATATTTCTAACCTGATGGATTCTATGCCAATAAGTTTCCCCGTATTTTTTGCGATCTTCTGCCACACATAACGGGCAATATTTTAGCCATAACTCTCTTTCATTTCGTGGGAGAATTGTAAAGACTTTATGTGGATCACAATAACGTTTTAGCTCTGCAAGTGCCACGTCCCTTTTATTTGCTGGCATAAATCTTGCATATTGAGGAAACATTGTATGGTTTAAAATCAAATCATCCATTGAATATGCTTGTGTAATTTGCTGTTCTGCTGCCTCATTCAGATGACCTATAAATTCGATGCTTGGATTGTTACTTTTTGAATACAAAAGTTGCGACAACAACATTCTATTATTCGTACACCCAGAATATACAAAATATCGAGACAACCAACTATATACAAGTTCGTCTGGATAAATTTCTGGAAGATACATTTTCATAACTTCACCTCTTCCACAGTAAAATATTCCTGCAATAATGGCACAATATCCAAGTTTTCATCTTTTGACTTTTGGACAAGTGCAGAAATCGTATAGGTATTTGTTTGATTTTCGGCACGCACAGTTTTCTTTTTCTTTTTGGTTGGTTTTGTTGTTACATTTGGACGAATAAAGTCATGTAAAAGTTGCAGTCTTTGATTATATGCTTGATTGAGCATTACAACATCTAGTGCTTCATATCCTGTGAGTATCGCAATTTCTTGTGCATCGTGAATTAAAGAGACAACAACAGAAGTAACGCCACCTGAATGTTCATAAAGCCAATCTATAATTTGTGGCGTAATCTCTGTATATTTTTTCACATATTGATATTTGTATAATAGCTCACAAAATCCACTGAAATATTCATCATTGTTTAAAGTGTTGTATTGCAATCCTAATGACCGGCGTGCCAACTGGAATGCAGTTTCAAGTAATGACGTTGTTTCTGGTGTACCTATCAATCCAATAGATATGCCGGAAGTGTTGATTAACTGTGTCAACATTGCCACCAGATACTTCCCATTTCTCGCCGCAACACAGTTCTGAATTTCATCGACAACTAACATTCCTAAGTGCTGCAATGCCACTTGTGCCACAATACCAATCAACACATCTGTTGTCGCTCTGGCTTTTAAGGCATTTCCATAATAGTTGGTTTCCAGAAGTTCATCAGACTTTCGTAAAATTTCCAACAATAACGATTTCACACTTGCATCAAACGGACACTGAACTATAAGACATGGGATAATTCTCACTGGTGGATTTTCAATTTCAATCATTTTATTTTCTGTTATAATAGAAATTGCACGATTTATTGCAGAACTCTTCCCTATACCTGAACAACCAACAATGGAAAAAGAATCAGAACCACCGATAATCCCTCGACTCTCTCTTTGCATAATGGTTTTATGATTCTGATATAATTGTTGCACCGCTGCATGAGTGCCTTTTTTCTGCAGTGATCTAAGCAAAGCCAAATACAATTTTGAATATATTTCCACTGACATTTCAGATGGTAAATAAATGTCATACAGTGTAGAAAGTGCCATAAGCCTTTCGGTTTGGTTTTTTTCTCGTATGGTTTCATCGTACACCGGAATATCTGCCAGTCTTTCATATAACTCTTTTCCGGACAGCATTTCGGGCATTTGTTTTATCAAATCCATATTATTCATTTACCACACCTACTTTCATAATGTCTATATGGGCTTTTATTTTTTCTTTTTCGTAGTTTTGAGAAATCGCAGCCAACTCGCCATTGCTGCTGCCTACATTTGATACAATAGCCTCAATGTGGCTGGCTAAGTTGATTTTTGCTTGTGTGTTATTTTCTTGCACAGACTTTATGATTTCTTTCTTTTGCGTCTGCATCGTTTCAATCTCAGAGAATTTTTTACTTCTATATCTGTTCTCTATTAATTCAAATTCAATAAAATTACCCTTATCCACTAGCCAAACAAATGAAGAGTCATCGGGATTATATGTGACTGTTACATTGCCACCGGACAAATATTTTTCCGCATAATTTGGATTTTTATATCTCACATGATTTACTACCAAACCAGATCGTGTAAATTTTCCTGTAGTCCGGGGCAATAGCGTAAGCATAAGCTGCCGTTTATCAACCTTTACAAGATTTGTTCCCTCTAAATTCCTTCCATATGTGAAAATGTCATTAGCATACGGGGAAATTTTGTTTTTCAACATATCATCCGTATATGGGAAATTTTCAATTATCCGTTGCGAATTGTAATAAATTATGCAGCGGATCAGAACCTTTTCAAATTGTTCCAATGTGAGACAAGCATCTTTTCTGTAGTCATGCGCTCCCCTTTCCTGAAAATCTGGTTCAATCAATCCTTTCCCTTTTAGGTATGGGCGAAAAAGATCCTGTATTATGCTAAAGAACTTCTCAACATTTCCTTTTAGTTCTGGACGGTATGCTGGAAGATTCACGACTTTTATTCCAAGCTCTGCTATCTGCTCAAAGCAATTACTCATGTACTCTGTTCCTTGATCTGTTACAAGAACGCCTGGACATAATGAAAAGTCCCACTCTTGCAGATTTATATTTATTCCATGTTTCCGGCACAACTCCTGTTTATCAGTAACCACATTAAGCATTAACTGCCGTAAGCTGTACATGCCGCCCTCCCATGTCAACGCATAGCCACAGCACAAAGAACTGTAAGCATCAATACAGGCTGTCAGTATAGGTCTGCCAATAATCTCACCGGACTGATTTATCAAGTAAATGTCGCAGATGGTAGCATCCAACATTCCCATTCCTGGTGCTTTTGCATATTCCTGTATTCCATCGCCAAGCAACGGGCGATTGTTACGCTGATAATTAGTTAAGCCGTTTCGTGATATGAAGTATGTTTGCCGATTCTTTCTTTTTCGGTAAAAGTATCTGAATTGATGAAATGTGGGATATTCTGCCACAAGATCCCCCTTTTCCGTCACAATACTTTTCTTTGAGCATAAGTGTGTATGCGGTCTTTAAGCTATGTTTCTGGTAAGAGAAGTAATATTTGTTTAAGCTCCACCGCATATTTTTTTCGTCCTTTGATAAGCATGTATCACTTTCTTTATCTTTTGGGGACAATACGGCAATGTCCTGAAATGCAAGGTATCGGCAGAGATATTTTCGCACCGTTTGCTTGCTTATTTTTTCGTTGGTTGCAATGGCAGAAATCATTTCACATTTCTTTTGTTCATCTGGCAGCAGTCGCAAAATTGGCGCAATCATTGTATATCTTTCGTATGCTTTTTTACGGCTCTCTGGACACAGAGAGTCTATTTCTGGCACTTCTGTATTTGTAAACTTACACAATAGTTCCTGTGTACCAATTTCCCAGTCAGCAAAAGAAGAAATATCCTCCCATTGTGGCATAATTCGCCGCACACAATCAATTACAAGTGCTTCATTCTTTCTTATGGCTAATATACGAACAATCGAAGTATCATTGAAATATAATTCATTCTTCTTCATTTGTAACTATCCCCCAATCTTTCACGCCATGATTTGTCCAATATTCTCTTGAGGCATCCAGTAGCTTTACATTTAGTGGTTTAGTAACTCTGTTTCGCCACACACATTCACGCACCATAAGATCGCCACCAGTTTTAACACAAACAAAATCTGTCATGTAATTACCCTCTTTAAATCCTTCGAGTGGCACATTACAACGGATTTCTTCAATCTCTGGTAAGCTGTCCAATAACTCTGCATATTTGCTTTGTATCGGATCATATGTCCGGCACACTTCTTTACATTTGGACAATGTTTTTTTCTCGCACCGCCCTTTGTAACCAATTTTACGCATAAGCACCTCCTGTATTATGTTGCGATTTTTCCCAAAATTATATTTCCCAAAAATGAAATTCGGGGCTGATTTTCCCAAAAACATATTTTCCCGTTTTCCAAAAAACATTTTTAGGTTTCCCATTTTTGTTTATTTCTGGGAATGGATTTGGGGATGCAGGAAAATCAAGGATTTCTGGCACTTTGGATTTAGGAAATTTCCCAAAAATGTTTCCCAAAAACATAATTTTGAAATTCACTATGTTATGGGACAAAACCACTTATCCTCCCAAGGGGTAAATCCCACAACCTCCAAAGTAATGTACCTGATTATATTTTTATGGAAACATCGGTTAAAATGCCTCCTTTCAATGTTCAGTTTTCATGGTAAATAAAATCGCGGTTTTATTTAGAAAAATCGCATAAAATCAAGGTTTCTGGCACTATGCGGATAACAAAAAAGACCCTGAGGGGCTGGAAATTCCAGTCCATCAAGGTCTAATCTTACGTTTGGACAAATTTATTTAGTTGGTTGGGCGATTTACCCTTTTACAGGATAGATCACTTCACCCTCTCACAACATTTTCTTATGCATTCTTCTCAGCGATTGCTGCCTGAGCTGCTGCCAGACGAGCGATCGGTACACGGAACGGTGAGCAGGATACATAGTTAAGGCCAAGTTTATGGCAGAATTCTACGGAAGACGGATCTCCACCGTGCTCACCGCAGATACCAACATGGAGATTCGGGTTAACCGGTCTTCCAAGTTCGATAGCCATCTTCATGAGTTTGCCAACGCCAACCTGGTCAAGTTTAGCGAATGGGTCATTCTCGAAGATCTTAGCATCATAGTAAGCGTCAAGGAACTTACCAGCATCATCACGGGAGAATCCGTATGTCATCTGTGTAAGGTCATTTGTACCGAAGCAGAAGAAGTCAGCTTCTTTAGCGATGTCATCAGCTGTAAGAGCTGCTCTCGGGATCTCGATCATAGTACCAACTTCGTATTCAAGGTTAGCACCAGCTGCTTTGATCTCAGCGTCTGCAGTTTCTACTACGAATTTCTTAACATATTTAAGCTCTTTGATGTCGCCAACAAGCGGAATCATGATTTCCGGTTTGATTGTCCAATCCGGATGAGCATTCTGAACTTTGATTGCTGCACGGATAACAGCTGCTGTCTGCATCTTAGCAATTTCCGGATAGGTAACTGCAAGACGGCATCCACGATGACCCATCATTGGGTTGAATTCATGGAGAGAATTAATGATTGTCTTGATCTCTTCAACAGTTTTGCCCTGAGCGTCAGCAAGTTTCTTGATGTCAGCCTCTTCTGTAGGAACGAATTCATGAAGCGGCGGATCCAGGAAACGGATAGTAACCGGGTTTCCTTCCAGAGCTTCGAACAGTCCTTCGAAGTCTTCCTGCTGATATGGAAGAACTTTTGCAAGAGCTGCTTCTCTTTCTTCTACTGTTGTGGAGCAGATCATTTCACGGAATGCATCGATACGTCCCTCACCGAAGAACATATGCTCTGTACGGCAAAGACCGATACCTTCTGCACCAAGCTCAACTGCTTTCTTAGCATCTTCCGGTGTATCTGCGTTTGTACGAACTTTCATTGTTCTGTATTTGTCAGCCCAAGCCATGATACGGCCGAACTCACCAGCGATTGTAGCATCTACAGTCGGGATGATTCCGTCATAGATGTTACCTGTTGTACCATCGATGGAGATGAAGTCTCCTTCGTGGAATTCTTTACCAGCCAGTGTAAATTTCTTGTTTTCTTCATCCATAGCGATATCACCGCATCCGGATACACAGCACTCACCCATACCACGGGCAACTACTGCAGCGTGAGAAGTCATACCACCACGAACTGTCAGGATACCCTGAGCAGATTTCATACCTGTGATATCTTCCGGAGATGTCTCAAGACGAACCAGAACGACTTTTTCTCCTCTTGCAGCCCATTCAACAGCGTCATCAGCTGTGAATACAACTTTACCGCAAGCAGCTCCTGGAGAAGCTCCAAGACCTTTGCCCATCGGTGTAGCAGCTTTAAGAGCAGCTGCATCGAACTGCGGATGAAGCAGAGTGTCAAGGTTACGTGGGTCGATCATTGCAACAGCTTCTTCTTCTGTTCTCATTCCCTCATCAACAAGGTCACAAGCGATCTTCAGAGCAGCCTGAGCAGTTCTCTTACCATTACGTGTCTGCAGCATGTAAAGTTTACCGTGCTCTACAGTGAACTCCATGTCCTGCATATCTCTGTAGTGATCTTCCAGAGTTTTGCAAACCTGTTTGAACTGTACGAATGCTTCCGGGAATTTCTGTTCCATTTCGGTGATGTGCATAGGTGTACGAACACCGGCAACAACGTCCTCACCCTGAGCGTTTGTCAGGAATTCACCGAACAGACCGTTAGCTCCTGTAGCAGGGTCACGTGTGAAGGCAACACCTGTACCACAGTCATCTCCCATGTTACCGAATGCCATCATCTGTACGTTAACAGCGGTTCCCCAGGAATATGGGATATCGTTGTCACGACGATAAACGTTTGCACGCGGGTTGTCCCAGGAACGGAATACAGCTTTGATAGCACCCATTAACTGTTCCTTCGGATCAGTTGGGAAATCAGAACCGATTTTTTCTTTATATTCAGCTTTGAACTGTTCTGCCAGTTCTTTGAGGTCGTCAGCTGTAAGTTCAACGTCCTGTTTAACGCCTCTCTTAGTTTTCATTTCGTCGATCAGCTCTTCGAAATATTTCTTACCAACTTCCATAACTACGTCAGAGTACATCTGGATGAATCTTCTGTAGCAGTCCCAAGCCCAACGTGGGTTGTTTGATTTCTCGGAAAGAGTATTAACTACTTCTTCATTTAATCCAAGGTTCAGGATAGTATCCATCATACCAGGCATGGATGCTCTGGCACCAGAACGAACGGAAACAAGCAGTGGATTTTCTTTGTCACCGAATTTCTTACCGGTAACTCCTTCCATTTTGGTGATCGCTTCCATGATCTGATCCATGATCTCGTCATTGATCTGTCTTCCGTCTTCATAGTACTGTGTGCAGGCTTCTGTTGTGATTGTGAATCCCTGCGGTACCGGAAGACCAAGGTTTGTCATTTCAGCAAGGTTGGCACCTTTACCACCCAGAAGGTTTCTCATATCAGCGTTACCTTCTGTAAACATGTAAACCCATTTTGCCATTTTACATTTCCTCCTAATAATTGTTCTTTCACATAAAAAACTATGTTTTACGCACATAATTATTGTATAGACTTTAATACAATTAGTCAAGGTTAAACTGTCAAAAAAGGGGAAAGTTTTTGTCATAATATGTAAAAAACTTTCCCTTTATCACTGATTCTGTTTTAGCGTTTCTTTTTGAGGTTGAGTACAAGATGTCTAGGAAGACCATTTACCATGATCGGCTGGTAATCTCCCTGGATCAGCGGGCTGATGTAATCTACAAAATCTTTGGTTACATAGGTAGCATCCTTATTCATCCAGCTTCTCGGAACAACCTTCTCCTCATTAGCGATTCTGTGTACATCGTAGATTCCAGTCTTAGCCATATACGGGTCATCGGAAACACGGTCGATTACGATCATCTTGCCGGTATCGCCTTCATCAGCTGCCTTAACGGCTGCACCACCTACCATAAATGCTTCATCGATATCCACGCGGGATGCCATATGTGAAGCGCTTCTCTGAAGAGTGGAAAGTTCTACGGCTCTTGTCTTGCAGCCGCACTCTGCTGCAAGGAAGTTCGCAAGATAAGTTGCTGTTCCTGCAAGCTGTTTGTGTCCGAATGCGTCCACATAATCTCCTGAGCTTCCGAGTTCGCAGACATAACGGCCGTCAGCAAGGCGGATACCTTCGGAAACTGCGATCACTACGGAAGATTTCTTCTTAAGGAGTTCTTTGACTTTGACAAGGAATTTGTCAATATCAAATGGTACTTCCGGGAGGTAGATAAGATCTGGTCCGTCGCAGTCTTCTGTTCTGGCAAGTGCAGTCGCGCCTGTAAGCCATCCTGCGTTTCGTCCCATGATCTCCATGATTGTGATCATGCTCTTCTTGTAGGTAAGTCCCTGTGCGTCGCGGATCACTTCTTTGGTAGAGGCTCCGATGTATTTGGCTGCGCTTCCGAATCCAGGTGTATGGTCGGTCAGTGCCAGGTCGTTATCGATTGTCTTCGGCACACCAAGGAATTTCTGTGTCTGTCCTGTCAGGATCGCATAGTCAGAAAGTTTCTTGATCGTGTCCATGGAATCGTTTCCGCCAATATAGATAAACGCATCAATGTCAAGACGGTTCAGTATATCAAAGATTCTCTCATAAATAGTCTTATCTTCATGGATTTCAGGAAGTTTAAAACGGCAGGATCCCAGAAAAGCGGATGGTGTTCTCTTGAGGAGTTCGATATCCAGTTCTGAGTGGATCTGTGTGGAAAGATCAATATACTGCTCATCCAGAAGTCCCTGTATTCCGTGCAGCATTCCGTATACTTTGTCGAAGCCTCTCTCAATGGCGTTCTTGTATACTCCTGCCAGACTGGAATTGATTACTGATGTAGGACCTCCGGACTGTCCTACGATGATATTGCGTTTTTTTGCCATGCTGTCATCTCCTTTTGTGCATTTATGCATTACATATAATGTATAATATTACCAAAAGTTATTTGATTAGTCAAGTTATTTTGTGCAATATGTATTGTTTAAATTTCGTAAATATCTATATTTATAGAAATTATGTTTATATTTAACAAAATATCTCGGAATATAACTTGTAATTCTGCCCATTTATATTCACTTCACTCATCTTCACTTCATGAAACAGGCTATATATGTGTTGGAGATTTTCTCTCTTATGCTTACTTCACGAAACAGGCTATATATGTGTTGGTATTCTCCTCATGTGAGAGACTTCTAATATACTAGAACAGCTATCAATATACTAAAAACGCCATGAGAAATGACATAACTCGCTTACGCTCAAACAATGTCATTTCTCACGGCAACGTATATTTCTATCTGTTAAGTATATTTACGAAGTATCTCAGGCTCGCAGAATCCTCAACACATATATTTCCTGTTTCTGATGCAACATAGATTTCGGTGGATTGGCGGCGGACGAAGCCGCCGCGGCCAGCGTCACCCCCGGCATAGCTTCGCTGAGTCGTCTGCCATCTAAGTAATTACATAAAAAACGCAAAACACCCGTAGATATTATATGATACAGCAAACCTTCTGCAGGAAATCTGACAGTTCTTAGATGGGAATAAATCGTGTTGTCTGTAAAAATCATACTGTTTGAGCGAAGCGAGTTTATGATTTTTACAGACGGTTTTAACGATGCAATTCACATCTTAGAAATGACGATTTCCGAAGCCTGTTTGCCGGTATCATATATATCATACGGGTGAATTTATATATCTCTTTATTTACTTAGAATGTAAACTTATCAGCGAAATATGCCTCAAGCTCATCAATCTTCACACGAACCTGCTCCATGGTGTCACGGTCACGGACTGTTACAGCACCATCATTCTCAGACTCAAAGTCATAAGTGATACAGAATGGAGTTCCGATCTCATCCTGTCTTCTGTAACGTTTACCGATATTTCCACGGTCATCAAATTCACAGTTATATTTCTTGCTGAGCTGGTGGAAGATCTTCTCCGCACCCTCATTCAGCTTCTTGGACAGCGGAAGAACACCGATCTTAACCGGAGCCAGAACCGGATGGAAATGAAGTACGGTACGAACATCGTTCTTCTCTGCATCCAGAACTTCCTCGTCATATGCACTGCACAGGAAAGCAAGTACCATACGGTCTGCACCAAGTGACGGCTCAATAACATACGGAATATATTTCTGTTTCTTCTCATCATCGAAGTATGTCAGATCCTGTCCGGATACATTCTGATGCTGTGTCAGGTCATAATCTGTTCTGTCGGCAATTCCCCACAGTTCGCCCCATCCAAACGGGAACAGGAACTCTACGTCTGTAGTAGCCTTGCTGTAGAAGCTCAACTCTTCTTTATCGTGGTCACGATAACGTACCTCGTCATCCTTAAGACCAAGAGAACTCAGCCAGTCAAGACAGAACTGCTTCCAGTATGCAAACCACTCAAGGTCTGTATCCGGCTCGCAGAAGAATTCAAGTTCCATCTGCTCGAACTCACGGGTACGGAATGTGAAGTTACCCGGTGTGATCTCGTTACGGAAGGATTTACCGATCTGTCCGATACCAAACGGAATCTTCTTACGGGAAGTTCTCTGTACATTCTTGAAGTTTACAAAAATACCCTGTGCTGTTTCAGGTCTTAAATAAACTGTATTCTTGGCATCCTCAGTTACACCCTGGAATGTCTTGAACATCAGGTTGAACTGACGGATATCTGTGAAGTTGTGCTTGCCGCAGGACGGACACGGAACTTCATGCTCCTTGATGAAATCCATCATCTGCTCCTGAGACCATGCGTCTACACTTCCCTCAATTGCGATGTCATGCTCTGCACAGAAATCCTCGATCAGTTTGTCTGCACGGAAACGCTCATGACATTCCTTACAGTCCATCAGAGGATCGGAGAATCCGCCAAGATGACCGGATGCAACCCATGTCTGTGGATTCATCAGGATCGCACAGTCCACACCGACATTGTACGGGGATTCCTGAATAAATTTCTGCCACCATGCACGTTTTACGTTGTTCTTAAGTTCAACGCCAAGGTTACCGTAGTCCCAGGTATTTGCAAGACCTCCATAAATTTCTGAACCAGGATAAACGAATCCTCTGGCCTTTGCCAGAGCAACAATTTTCTCCATTGTTTTTTCCATGATATCTCTCCTCATTGTTTAATTAGTGAAAACCTAAGTGTTCTCATTATACCGCATTTAAAATATATTTCAACTCATTTATTTCATAACCTCCAGAATCTGGAGACTCCGAAACCTTTTGTCCGTATTTGCAGCCGTATATCTATGTATGATATGCTCCAGTTCCAGAAGCACCTCATCCTTTACCGTAAAGGTATACAGCTTTCCCATCGGGGCTGTGGCAATAAAACGCATCGCATAAAGTGCCGAAGGTGAAATCCGAAGATTTCCCTTCTGCCCGGATGCACATTTGGCACACAAAATCCCATGAAGCTCCTGTGAAAAGAAAGTCTGGCCTTCCGGGATTGCCTCTCTTGCACACAACGCACATTGAAACAGTTCCGGGCAAAGCCCCTGCTCTGTCATCGTCCGCAGTTCATAAATACAGCGGATCAGACGATTATCCATCTTAGGATTCAGAAGAGCTCTGACCGTAACATACAGAAGATTCATCATCTCCCTCTCGTCAGTCCCTTCCCGCCCGAAATAATCCGCCAATTCCAGGAAATAATACCCATAATAAACTCCCGGCTGCATTGCTGCCAGTTCCACAAAATGGTGGGATACTGACACCTGATTCAGATTATAACTGCTTCTTCCTTCAAACAAAGTAAAGGTTCCGAAAACAAAAGGATCTGCTGCTGCCAGAAACGGACTGTTCGGTCGTCTTGCCCCCTTGGCAAAAACCGAAATCTTTCCCCTCTCTCTGGTCAGCAGAACAATTCTTTTGTCATATTCGCCAATCGGCATCGCAGAGATCACAACTCCCTGCACGGTGATCAAATCACTCATTTATCAGATTTCCTTCTTGTTATAGCCGAAGTTTTTGATCATAAAGTCACTGTCACGCCAGTCCTTACGAACCTTGACCCAGATTTTCAGATTAACCCTGGCATCCAGCATTCTCTCCAGCTCATAGCGGGCGTTACTGCCGATTTTTTTGAGCATGGCACCCTGCTTTCCAATGATAATGCCCTTGTGGGAATCCCTCTCACAGATGATCGTCGCTTCAATATCAACCAGATTCCTTTTGCCGGGACGTTCTTTCATAGAGTCAATTGCGACCGCGATACCATGCGGAATCTCTGCATCCAATGCATGAAGCGCCTTCTCACGGATGATCTCCGCTGCAATCTGTCTCTGTGGCTGGTCTGTTACCGTATCCTCATCGTAGAACATCGGTCCATATGGCAGATATTTCAAAATACATGGAATAATATCCTCTGTATTCTGGTTTCGAAGTGCAGAACACGGAATGATCTCGTCAAAATCATAAAGCTTACGGTACGTATCGATCGCCTTCAGGATCTCATCCTTATCCACGGTATCGACCTTGTTGATAATAAGGATAACCGGAACATGAAGTCCTTTAAGCTGGTCTGCAATGTGACGCTCTCCTGCACCGATAAAAGTGGTAGGCTCTACCAGCCAAAGGATCACATCTACATCTTTGAGTGTCCTCTCCGCTACCTGGACCATGTATTCGCCCAGTTTATTCTTCGCCTTGTGAATACCCGGAGTATCCAGAAAAACGATCTGCCCGTCTTCGCAGGTATATACCGTCTGGATACGGTTTCTGGTCGTCTGCGGTTTCTTGGATGTGATCGCGATCTTCTGTCCGATCAGATGATTCATCAGTGTTGATTTTCCAACATTCGGACGTCCGATGATCGCTGCAAATCCGGATTTAAAATTATCTTTCATTCTTTCACTCCTGTAAAATCCTCTCCGTTTCAGCCGTTGATCAGCGGACTGATATTCATGAAGAGTTCTTTTTCTTTCTGTACTTCTGGTTCACTTCCTACAACACAGATTTCTTCATCAGACAAGATCGCCTCGATCAGCGGAGCCAGTGCCTGAATATCCTCAGCCTGTGCATTCAGGATCTCATCACGTTCTTTCTCCACCATCTCTTCTGTCAGACCGCAGAACCATGCTGCTTTGGAAATGCTTCCTTTCATCTGCGGAGTCTTCGGTACATCCTTTCCACTGATAGTTCCAATGATGTATTTTGTCATTTCTCTTTCATCTGCCTGGAAACCACGTACATAATCCGGAATTCCGGCAAAAACATCAAAGGTACGTTTCAGATGCGGATCACGGTAGGACACAAAGAAGCTCTCGCCACTGTATTTAAATCCGCTCATACATCCGTAAGCACCGCCTTTGACACGGATATTGATCCAGAGATAATCATAGCTTAAGGCAACCTTGAGAATATTAAGTGCACCTGTATAGTCGTAGCCTTTTTTGCGGAAGTTTCCTGCCTGTGCCACATACTGTACCTGTCCGGAAGTCATAAATCCTTCATTTTTCTTCTGGCAGATCATTTCAGAAGAAGAACTTTCTGTCACTTCCTGATGAAGCGTTTTCTTTAATTCCCTGATCTGTTTCTGAACACTGTCAAGGGACTCTCTCTCTCCTGTATAACTGATACAGAGATTTTCCGGACGAAGGATCGCGACCATCAGAGACTTGAGGTTCTCAATGATCTCTTCCTTTCTGTCATCAAATTCCCTGTCCAGTTTCTCAATAAACTGATAGTATGCGATTCCTGCCATTCCATCCTGAAAAGCTGCCATCGGAGATGCATAGGAAGCTGCACGGAGCACTGCTGTGGAATGTCCTGCACTTACAAGAGAGGATTGTGCTCTTGATTTGACTCTCGAAATGATTTCATGAAGTCTTCTGGTATCTGTCACATCGGATGTGTTAAGAATCTCACGGATCATACGGAAAATCACATCCATCTTCGGATACATTACCTTACCCTTGACACCAAAGAAGGCTCTATATTCATCCACAGAATCTGCACGGTCAAAAACTTCAACGCCGCAGGCAATTCCACCGGTCTCGGCATTGATCTCATTGGAAAGCTCTCCATAAGTGTAATGTGCGGTATCTACATATCCAAGCACGGATTTAAGGAGTCCCAGATATGGAACTTTATCCGGTGCAAGGTTCTTGAGGTCAAACATCAGATCCAGATAGGCAATTCCATTTGTTGAAACCTCATGATACAGGAAAAGACTTCCATCCACATCCAGTTCTTCATTATAAAATTTATCCGCAGATTTACGGATATCTTCCCTCTTAAGCATCGGGATACATTTTGCAGCCTCCGGATCTTCTTCTGCTTCCTGATATGCTTCCAGTTCACTGGTTCGTTTTACCATCTCCTGTCTTTCTTCTTCGGTGCATCCCCCAAGATAAGCGGCCAGTTTCTCTTCAAGAGCCTTGGCTTTTCTTGCGGCAAGTCCTCTGGACGGCATCAGGGTCAGTACCGAGCCATGTGGATTGTCAAGAAGATATTTACGGATCAGTTCTTCAAAATACCCTGTGTTTTTGAGAGATTTCAGTTTCTCAAATACCGGAATCAGTTCTACCTGTGCAAATGGATGCTCATCGTCATACAGCCAGTTTCCAAGAATATCAAGACCATAGATCAGGCCCTTCGGATAGGAAGAAAAATCGGCTTCCCTGTAGCGGAACTCCATACTGTTGATTCCGGCATCCAGTGCCTTGCGGTCAATTCCTGTCTCTGCAACTTTCTGAAGAACATCTCGGATAATGGAAACAAATTCTTCTTTCTTGTCTGCATTCGCACCCTTTGCGATAATATCAAAATACGGCTGACGGATTCCATCCTCATAAGCACCATAAATATCCTTGCCGATTCCCGCATCAAGAAGTGCTTTCTTAAGCGGTGCCCCCGGTGCGCTTAAAAGTGCATAATCCAAGACTTCAAACGCAATGGCAGTAAGACTGTCCATGGCAGTTCCCACAACAACATTGTAAGAAAGATATGCATTATCCTCCTCACTCTCACTCTCTGCAACCGGATATTCCTTTGTCAGATCCTGCATTGCATCAAACGCCTTCTGTTCTCTGATCTCAGAATCCACATCCAGGCTGTCAAAAGCAGAGAGATAATGTCTGTCGATGAAATCCAGTTTCTCTGTCATGTCCATATTTCCGTACAGGTAAATATAGCTGTTGGACGGATGATAATACGTTCTGTGGAAATCAAGGAATTCTTCATAGCTAAGATCTGGAATATTCTCAGGAGCTCCGCCGGACTCGCATCCATAAGTGATATCCGGGAACAGAGAGTTCATGATCTCACGCTCCAGAACATCATCCGGAGAAGAAAAAGCTCCCTTCATTTCGTTATAAACAACACCATTATAGGTCAGCGGGCCTTCTGGTTTCTCCAGGTGATAATTCCAGCCTTCCTGACGGAAGATTTCTTCTTTCTCATAAATGTTCGGATAAAAAACTGCATCCAGATAAACATGCATCAGATTCTGAAAATCCTGATCATTACAGCTTGCCACCGGATAACAGGTCTTGTCCGGATAAGTCATGGCATTCAAAAAAGTGTTCAAAGAGCCTTTGACCAGTTCGACAAACGGATCTTTGAGCGGAAACTCTCTGGATCCGCAGAGCACACTGTGTTCCAGAATATGTGCAACACCTGTGCTGTTCTTCGGCGGGGTACGAAAAGCGATATTGAACACTTTGTTTTCGTCATCGTTCTCAATGAGCATTACCCTTGCTCCGGTTTTGATATGCCGGAGCAGGTAGCCTGTAGAACGGATGTCAGTTAATTTTTTTTCTTTGATGACCTTGTATGCAGTCACTTTACTTAAATCCATTGCTGCCTCCGTTTTTATATGTAGTATTTCTTATTTTACCAGATTTATTCCGGAAGTCCGCCCTCGCCCGGGAAATAATCCTCAAAGACCTTGCGGGCTGCCTTTGTGAGCAGAGCCAGTTCTTCTTCCATGCCAAGATTTCTGGGTACTTTTACGGTTGTTTCATAGATATCATTCTTAAGCTTTGACTTGACGTCATCCTTCTTCATTGTCACAAGTCCGCAAAGTATCGTATTATAACTCTTGTCTGTCTGGCAGAGATCCATATACAGCTTGACAAGATGCTCACACTCTCGATAGACGAGTTCTCTGTGCAGCTCGCTCTTCTGTATAAGTTCATGGAAGCTTACCTGATCCAGTTCTTTCTGAAGGCTCTTTCGTGCACTCCTGGAACCAAATAATCTGTTTCCAGAAGCACGGTTGAATTCTATGGTCATCCAGAACTTCAGATAACCGTCTGCCCGTCCTCCCAGGTCAGATTTCATGCCATAACGTGCATCCCAGACTTCCTTACGAACCTGATTTTCCTCGGTATTTCCCTCCTGTGCGATTGCCTGCTCCAGAAGCTCTCTGCGCTTTGCCGGATCTTTTTCTCTATAATATTGTGCAATGATTGGTGTATCCATATATACCCTCCTGTAGATATTCTATTCTGCCACGATTTCTGAAGGTGAAGACCAACATTACGAAATCATTCTCTATAAAGTAATAAAAAACCCTCTTCCCTCCAATATGCCCATTATAGCAAAGATGGAGAAAAAAGGGTAGTCCCAGTTTACAGAATAAGCATCGCATCCCCAAAGGAGAAGAATCTGTATTTCTGGCGTACAGCCTCTTCATAAGCTGCCATAATATGCTCTTTACCTGCAAGAGCAGAAACCAGCATCATAAGCGTAGACTCCGGAAGATGAAAATTTGTGATCAGTCCGTCAATCATTTTAAAGCGGTAGCCCGGATAGATAAAAATCTCTGTCCAGCCGCTTCCTGCACACAGAATTCCATTCTCATCTGTCGCAGATTCCAGAGTACGGCAGCTTGTCGTTCCTACAGAGATCACCCTGCCGCCCTGCTTCTTTGTGTCATTGATGAGCTTCGCCTGGTCTTCCTCTACCATATAGAACTCAGAATGCATATGATGCTGTTCCACATCATCAACCTTGACCGGCCGGAAGGTTCCAAGTCCTACATGAAGCGTCACATGAGCAATATTGACGCCCTTCGCCTTCACCTGCTCCAGAAGCTCTTTTGTAAAATGAAGTCCTGCTGTCGGTGCTGCCGCGGAACCGTCATTCTTTGCATATACGGTCTGATAACGGTTCTTGTCTTTTAATTTATGTGTAATATATGGAGGAAGCGGCATTTCTCCAAGCTGATCCAGAATTTCCTCAAAAATTCCATCATAGTGGAACTGGATCAGACGGTTTCCCTCATCTACAACATCGATGATCTCACCCTTAAGGATTCCGTCACCAAATGTGATCTTTGCTCCCGGTCTTGCCTTCTTGCCCGGTTTTACAAGACATTCCCAGATATCATTTTCACGGCGTTTCAAAAGCAGGATCTCGATCAGTGCACCGGTTTCTTCTTTGTGTCCGTAAAGACGGGCAGGGATAACCCTTGTGTCATTGATGACCAGACAGTCTCCCTCTTTCAGATAATCCAGAATGTCTGTAAAATGTCTGTGTTCCATGGATCCGTCTTTCATAGAAAGATGAAGAAGCCTGGAAGAACTGCGGTCTTCCAGAGGATCCTGTGCGATCAGTTCCTTCGGAAGATCATAATAAAAATCTGATGTCTTCATAACTACTCCTTTTATTGGTTATCGTTCTTTTCTTTTTCTTCTTTCCACTGTTTCTTCCACTGGCGGATCTGATTCCACTCTTTGTTGGTAAGATCCGCCTTTTTGAGAAGATCCGGCCGGTTCTTTGCTGTACGCAGGATAGACTGTTCTCTTCTCCACGCTTCGATGTTGGCATGATGTCCTGATAAAAGGACAGGAGGAACCTTTTTGCCATGCCATTCTTCCGGTCTGCTGTACTGAGGATATTCAAGAAGATTTCCTGCAAAAGACTCCGTCTCTCCCGATTCCTGATTACTCAGAACTCCTGGAACCATTCTTGAGACAGCATCCATCATGACCATCGCCGGAAGTTCGCCGCCTGTAAGCACATAATCTCCGATAGAAACAAAATCTGTAACCACTTCCTCGAGCACGCGCTCATCAATCCCCTCATAATGTCCGCACAGAAAAACAAGATCCTGCTCTTTTGCAAAATCTCTGGCCATGGTCTGATTAAATACGCTTCCCTGAGGTGTGAGATAAACCACTCTCGGCCTGTAACCGATTTTTTCCTCGATGGACTGGTATGCAAGATAGACCGGCTCTGCCTGCATCAGCATTCCGGCACCGCCGCCGTATGGATAATCATCCACCTTCTGATGCTTATTAAACGCATAATCACGGATATTGATTGCATCAACGGACAGATATCCTCCCGCGATCGCACGTCCAATGATACTGGTGTTCATTCCCTGCTCTATCATTTCCGGAAAAAGTGTCAAAACATGAAAATTCATTTATATAAGTCCCTTCATCAAATGTATGGTCATTGTACCGCTTTCCAGATCTACATTCAGAATACACTCTTTGATCGCCGGAAGAAGGACTTCTCCGTGTTCCCTGGAATTAATGATATAGACATCATTCGCTCCCGTCTCCATCACATCCTTAAGTGTTCCAAACTCCGTTCCATCCTCCAGGACTACCTTCATTCCCAGAAGGTCCGCGATATAGTACTCATCTTCACCCAGTTCCTGACCCTCTTCCCGCGGGATCCAGAGAGCACACCCCTTATATTTCTCGATATCGTTGATATTATCGATACCATCAAATTTAAGGATGGCAAGGTTTTTGAAAAATCTTACATTTTTGATATCCAGTCTTCGATACTCTCTGCCTGTATCCAGCAGTACATAATCCAGATCCAGAAAACGTTCTGCATCATCCGTAGTAGGATATACTTTAACTTCTCCCCTCACACCATGTGTAGTGGTGATCACTCCGACCTTTAATAAATCTTCCATAAAAAACTCCCTTTAAGATGTAAAAAGGAGCTATGTTTCCACAGCTCCAATACTTTCTTTATTGCAGAATATCTACAATTACTTTTTTGCTGCTCTTTGAAGAAGCCGCTTTAACTACTGTACGGATTGCCTTGGCAATACGTCCCTGTCTTCCGATGACCTTTCCCATATCAGAAGGGCCCACTTTCAGTTCAATGATAACTGCATCTTCTTTTTCGTTTTCGGTGACTACCACCTCATCCGGATGCTCCACAAGAGATTTTGCAATTACTTCAACTAATTCTTTCATTACATACCTCCCTGTACTGTCTATGACAGGATCTTAAGAAATACCTTCCGTATCGTATCTCTTATTTCTCGATTCCGGCCTCTTTGAAGATTCTTGCTACAACGTCTGTCGGCTGAGCTCCTGCTGCAAGCCATTTTTTAGCTTCTTCTTCGTTTACTTTGTAAGCGCTTGGCTCGATGTTCGGATCATATGTTCCGATCTCAGCGATGCATTTTCCGTCACGTTTGCTGCGGGAATCTGCAACTACGATTCTATAAAAAGGTGCTTTCTTCTGTCCCATTCTTCTTAATCTGATTTTAACTGCCATTTTTGTTTCCTCCATTATGATATCTTTTATTGTTTTGGTTGATTTATTTATCTGTTAAAAAGGAAGCTTGAAGCCGCCTCTTTTACCCATTTTACCGCCCATCATTCCAGGCATCTGTTTCATTAATTTCTTGCTCTGCTCAAACTGCTTCACAAGACGGTTGACTTCTGCGATGTCCACACCCGCACCCTTCGCGATACGGTTCTTGCGGGATACATTCATAATCCCCGGATTGCTCCGCTCTGCCGGTGTCATGGAAAGGATGATCGCCTTGGTACGCTCCAGTGCCTTCTCATCAATCATATCTTCAAGTTCCCTGGCCTTACTGCCAATTCCCGGAAGCATGTTGAGGATACTGCCGATACCGCCCATCTTGTTCATCTGTTCCATACTGGTGAGATAGTCATTGAAGTCAAAATCCATTTTTTTGAGCTTCTTCTGCATCTCTGCCGCCTGATCCTGGTCAAGTGCCGCCTCTGCTTTCTCAATGAGGCTCATCACATCTCCCATTCCCAGGATTCTGGAAGCCATACGTTCCGGATAGAACTGCTCCAGATCTGAAAGCTTCTCTCCCATACCTACATAAAGGATCGGCTTTCCGGTTACTGCCTTGATAGAAAGTGCTGCACCGCCTCGGGTGTCACCATCCATCTTGGTAAGGATAACTCCATCGATTCCAACCTTGTCAACGAAAGTCTTGGCTACGTTTACCGCATCCTGACCTGTCATCGCATCTACGATCAGAAGTGTCGCATCTACCTGTATATTTGCCTTGATGTCTGCAAGTTCCTGCATCATGTTCTCATCCACATGAAGTCGGCCTGCGGTATCAAGAAGAACTACATTCTGCTGATTGGCTCTGGCATGCTCAACTGCCGCCTTCGCAATGTCTACCGGGCTCTGCTTATCTCCCATGGAAAAAACTTCCACACCCTGCTTCTCTCCATTTACCTGAAGCTGTGTGATCGCTGCCGGACGATATACGTCACATGCAACCAGAAGCGGTCGTTTTCCCTTGGATTTAAGTTTGCCTGCAAGCTTGGCAACTGTAGTTGTCTTACCTGCACCCTGAAGACCTGCCATCATCAGTACTGTGATCTCGTTTCCCGGTTTCAGTGGAAGCTCTGTTGTCTCGCTTCCCATAAGGCTTACAAGCTCATCATTAACAATCTTGATCACCATCTGTCCCGGATTCAGTCCGTTCATGACATCCTGTCCGACCGCACGTTCCTGCACAGATTTCGTGAACTGCTTTACAACCTTAAAGTTTACATCCGCTTCAAGAAGAGCCATCTTGACTTCTTTCAGGGCGATCTTGACATCTTCCTCTGTAAGTCGGCCTTTACTTCTCAGCTTTTTGAATACATTTTGTAATTTTTCCGTCAAGCTTTCAAATGCCATGCGTTATAACTCCTCTAAAATTTCATTGGAAATTTCTGTGATCTCCTGTGCCTGATAATCGGCCGCAATTTCTTTGATCCGATGAACCTGCTCTCTGATATTCAGAAATTTCTCTACCAGATGAAGCTTCGCCTCGTACTCCTCCAGCGTGTGATTGCAGCGCTTAATCATATCATGGACACCCTGTCGGCTGATCCCCAGATCCTCTGCTACCTCACTGAGGGAATAATCCTCCAGAACAACGCTCTCATATACCTGCTGCTGTCGTTCCGTAAGCAATTCTCCATAAAAATCATATAACAATGTCTGTTCCACAAATCTTTCCATCTGTAACCACCTTGGGTATCATATCGTATTTTGGCGTGGGTGTCAAGTGTTTTTTCTTGACAGATGTTTCGAAATTACTGGAACTGTTTCTCTGGCTCTTCTGCCTCGAATTCAAATACGCAGCGGTCAAATGCATTGACCACATTTGTTTCTTCGTATTTGTCATAACGCTTGTGTTTTCTTCCATATGACATGTGAACGTGTCCGTGGAGGAAATATTTGGGGCGGTATTTTTCCATCAGGCGACGGAAGACTTTAAAGCCCTGGTGCGGAAGATCACGTCCGTCATTCAGCTGATAGGCCGGTGCATGTGTCACAAGGATATCAATCCCTCCGCGAAACCATATTTTCGGAAAAAGCTTTAATACCCTTTTGTTCATTTCCCATTCTGTATACTGGTGGGTGCCGGGTTTATAACGCATAGATCCCCCAAGCCCCAGGATTCGTACTCCTTCGTAGACAACAAGTTTGTCGTCAATGCAGATGCAGCCCTCCGGTGGGATCTTTTCGTATTTATCATCGTGATTTCCATGTACATAGAAGACCGGAGCCGATGTAAATGTAGCAAGAAAGGACAGATAACGCGGATCCAGATCTCCGCAGGAGATGATAAGATCGATTCCCTCCAGTTTGCTTTTTTCGAAATAATCCCACAGATACTTGGATTCTTCATCTGCTATGGCAAGTATTTTCATCTATTGCATATCCCTTCTAATTCTTAAGGCCGGACTGCTGTGTTACCGGTTTTGCCTGTTCTGTTAATTCTTTCTGCGCCGGGATCGAACCGATGACATTCTCTGCCAGCCAGTCCATCCTGATAATCTCTTCCGGAGAAAGCGTCCTGTCTGGATCTGACTGAACCATTCCCTCCTGTGAATACAGGATTCCGGAGAACGGGTTAAATTCTCCTCTGGTTATATTATCCTTCAGAAGCTGTACCAGCCTTCTTGTTCCAATCGGCAGGTTCTGGGAGTGAATGACATCTACAACTCCTGCCGAGAGTCCCCACCAGTAGTTGATGGCTTTTGTTCCGTCATTGTCGTCATATTTCCAGGTTCCATCCATGATCGTGCGGATCAGCTGTTCGTAGAATTTACCCCAGTGCCACAGAGGCATTGCGATATTATGTGGTTCCCCGTTTTCCAGATGATACAATCCAAAGTATCTGGAAGTCTCCTCCGGGATCACCATGTCCTTACCGGATACCACTGTCACACCCTTTTTCTGGATGTTTTCCATGACACGTCCCAGATCCACATCCTTAAGTGTGGACCATTCCAAATAGACTTTGGCTCTTGGATTCACCATCTTGGCACCCAGAGCAAACGCATTGATATTTGCGATCGTTCCAAAAATCGGATAATCAGCGATATAGGCAAGCTGCCCATTCTCTGCCATTGCTCCGGCAATCGCTCCCATCAGGAATTTTGCCTCATGCATACGTGCATAATAGGTACGGATATAACGGTGTGAAGTATTCAGCGAACAGTTCACGATTCTTATCTCAGGATTTGCGATTGCGGCCTGTACGCTGGCTTTGACAAACTCCGGTGTCGTTGTAAAGATGAGATTGCAGCCCTTCTGGATCGCATCAAAGATTGCTTTTTCTGCGAGCTCCGGAGTCAGATTCTCATAACACTCTGTTGTGACCTCATCCGGGAAGGTCTGCTCAAGATGAAGTCTTCCCAGTTCATGTGCATAAGTCCACGCGGATGTTCCCGGTGTCTTGGCATAAAGGAACGCAATTTTGAGTTTCGGTGCACTTAATGGGAGCAGCCGGTTCAGAAGTGGTTTTTTCTCTGTGTTCGGATTCATTTTCAGATCGATCTCATGGTCATGTTCGAGCAGTTTAAATTCCTCCCAACTCTTTTCTACCAGTGTCTTGAGCTCACTCACCGTCTTCTCACAAAGTGCCTCGTACCCATAAACTGTCACAAAAGCCAGGAACGCATCTCCCGTAGTGATGGAGAGTTTCTTTCCTCCTGCTGCTTCAAATTCAGCTGCAAAGCGGGAATAAACGGAGCTGAAATTCAGCTTGTCATCGTCTGACCAGAGTTCTTTCGGTCCTTTTCCTACTGCCTCCTGAAGTTTTGCAAAGCTTCCGAGCTTTGAAAACCAGACATAATTGATCTGAGAGAGCGCATAGAAATCTACAAATTCATAATAAATTTTATTTTCTTTCTGATCTGTCTTTGCAGGAAGGATTCTTGTCACATATCCCGGTACAGAAACTGCATCATAATATTTCAGAACGCTGACACGCTTATTTCCTTCTTCTATATAAAATTTGTTCATATATTCATAGGCCTTGATCGGATCGCGGATTCCCTCTTTGAGATGACTCTCGCTCAGCACACTCCATTTGTAGGCAAACTCCGTATTTTCACGAAGGATCGGCATGAAGTTTCCGGAAAAAGCACTGCTTCTGCCACTTGTCTTTGTTCCCACGATCTGCTCGATCGGAATCTGTACCAGGCCAAGCTCTACCTCAGAATATCTGCCTCTTGATGGAAGGACATCATCCAGAACCTTCAGCGTTGGAATCTCTCCCCTCATCATCCTTGCCTGATAATCCCTTTTTCCTGCTTTGTATGCCTTGATATAATCTTCTGATACATATGCCATAAAAAAGACCTCCTTTCCGTGGATCTTAACTCTTTCGCAAAACAGGGGATCCGGACCCGTTCCGGTCTGAATCCCCTGATATTTTAACAGTATTTTTATTACAGACTTGCCCGAATCACTTTTGGTCTGCATCCGGCTTTTTCCAGAGCCTGAACGATTTTGTTCTTGTGCTCTGTTCCATACGCTTCCAGGGTTACCTTAAGTTCAACAGCCTCATTACGGTTAGTACTAATAAACTGATTGTGTTCCAGCTTAATAACATTACCCTGATTTTCGGCAATGATAGAAGCAACACGTACCAGTTCACCCGGCTTGTCTGGAATCAGGACGGAAACGGTAAAGATTCGATCCCTCTGGATCAGTCCGTGCTGTACAACGGATGACATTGTGATAACATCCATATTTCCACCACTTAAGATGGATACGACTTTCTTGCCTGTGAAGTTCAGATGACGGAGTGCAGCGACTGTCAGAAGTCCGGAGTTCTCAACGATCATCTTGTGGTTTTCTACCATATCAAGGAAAGCAACGATCAGCTCATCATCATCGATCGTAATGATATCATCCAGATTTTCCTGGATATACGGGAAGATATGCTCACCCGGAGTCTGTACCGCAGTACCATCTGCAATCGTATTTACATGAGGAAGAGTAACGACTTCGCCTTTTTCCATGGAGGCCTTCATGCAGGCTGCTCCGGAAGGCTCTACACCGATGACCTTGATATGCGGGTTCAGAAGCTTGGCAAGTGTGGAAACACCTGTTGCCAGTCCGCCTCCTCCGATCGGTACAAGGATATAATCTACAAGAGGAAGCTCCTGTACGATTTCCATTGCAATGGTTCCCTGTCCTGTCGCAACAGCCGGATCGTCAAACGGATGGATAAAGGTATATCCTTCTTTTTCTGCCAGTTCCAGGGCATAAGCACAGGCCTCATCATAGACATCTCCCTTGAGGATGACTTCTGCGCCGTAGCTCTTGGTGCGCTCTACCTTAATAAGAGGTGTGGTCGTCGGCATAACAATGACTGCCTTTGCACCAAACTTGTGTGCTGCATAGGCGACACCCTGTGCATGGTTTCCTGCGGATGCGGCAATCAGACCTTTAGCTCTTTCTTCTTCAGAAAGGGTGCTGATCTTGTAGTATGCGCCACGGACTTTATATGCGCCGGTACGCTGCATATTCTCTGGTTTAAGGAAAACCTTGTTTCCTGTCAGTTCTGAAAAATATGCACTCTTAATAAGCTTTGTTTCCTGTGTTACCTGTTTTACGATCTCTGCTGCCTCTTCAAAGCTCTCTAATGTAAGCATCTTTGCTCCTCCTCGTTTTATCACTTTTAGTCTTTTGTCCGGTTATTCCGTCTTCAGGTCCTTCTCATCTACATCAAACAGGGCATTGACAAACGCATCTGCATCAAACTTCTGCAGGTCATCGATCTGCTCTCCAACGCCGATGTATTTGACCGGAATGTCAAGTTCGGACTGAATAGCCACTGCAATACCACCCTTTGCAGTACCGTCCAGTTTGGTGAGGATAATTCCGTTTACGTTGACAACCTCCGCGAACTGCTTCGCCTGTGCCAGTGCATTCTGACCGGTTGTTCCGTCAAGAACGACCAGTGTTTCCAGATATGCCTCCGGATATTCTCTTTCAAGGATCCGATATATCTTACGAAGTTCTTCCATAAGATTCTTCTTATTGTGAAGTCGTCCTGCGGTATCACAGAGCAGGACATCTGCATTTCTTGCCTTGGCTGCCGCCACTGCATCATATACGATGGATGCCGGGTCAGCCCCTGCCTGTCCTCCGATAAGATCCACACCGGCACGGTTTGCCCACTGTGCAAGCTGCTCACCTGCTGCTGCACGGAAGGTATCCGCTGCTGCAAGGATAACTTTCTTTCCCTGATCCTTGAGTTTACCGGCAAGCTTACCGACGGAAGTAGTCTTTCCTACTCCGTTGACACCGATCACAAGGATTACGGATTTCTGATTTTCAAATGCATACTCTGTACTGTCTACCCGCATCTGCTCCTTGATCTCTTCAATCAGAAGCTGTTTGCACTCAGCCGGGTTCTTGATGTGCTTTTCTGCAACCTGTTTCTTAAGATTCTCTATGATCGCTGATGTCGCATTGATTCCAATATCTCCCATGATGAGGATTTCTTCCAGTTCTTCATAGAAATCATCATCGATGCTGGAATAACCACTGAAAATGGAATCAAATCCGGCAACGATATTATCTCTTGTTTTGGTAAGACCACTGACCAGACGTTTAAAAAATCCCTTTTTTTCTTCTGCCATTCTCATTCCTCCTCGTTATTTGGTTAACTGGCTCTCCACCAGATCAACAGAAACCAGGGTAGAAACACCCTTCTCCTGCATGGTGATGCCATATAACCTGTCTGCGGCATTCATGGTACCGCGTCTATGTGTTATTATAATAAATTGTGTATTCTTCGTCAACTTCTGAAGATAAGATGCGAACCGTCCAACATTCGAGTCATCCAGTGCCGCCTCAATCTCGTCCAGAAGACAGAATGGTGACGGTTTCAGGTTCTGGATCGCAAACAGAAGTGCGATTGCTGTCAGAGCCTTCTCTCCACCGGAAAGCTGCATCATGTTCTGAAGTTTCTTGCCCGGCGGCTGTGAGATGATCCGGATACCGGCTTCCAGGATATCTTCTCCCTCTGCAAGCTCCAGGGTTCCCTTTCCTCCGCCGAACAGTTCTCTGAATGCTTTGTCAAATTCATGCTGGATATCCCGGAACTTCTCGGTAAACTGTCTGCGCATCCCCTCGTCCAGTTCCTGGATGATATTTTCCAGCGTTTTCTCTGCTTTGACAAGATCCGTATACTGCGTTGTCAAAAAGGTGTGACGTTCCAGAAGTTCCTTATAATCCTCAATCGCATTGACATTGACGGAACCAAGTCTGCGGATTTCTTCTTTGATGCGGCTGACATCCTTTCTGATCTCCTGAAAGTCATCCAACTCTTCTTTCTTATAAGAAAGTGCATTGTTCGGAGTGATCTCATATTCCTCCCACATATAGGCAATACGGCTTTCTCTCTGTTCTTCGACTTTTTCTGCCTGACTGCGCAGGCGGAAGCATTCCTTGTCCAGAAGTGTCGTTTTTTCAGAAAGATGATCTCTTTTTTCAAAAAACGCCTTATGACTTCCGGTACGCTCTTCTTTTTCAGCCTCGCATGTTTCTCTCAGTGTATAAAGCTCCTGGTCTTTCTTTTCACACGCTTCCATCTCTCTTCGAAGGTTCTGAATTCCGTTTTCTTTCTTGACGATCTCATCGCCGCTCTGCGAAATATCTGTAAGCAGCTCTTCGCTTTCTGTTTCACAGGCCTGGATTTCTGTTTCCAGACGGTTCAGGTTCTCCTGAAGAAAGTGTTTCTGCTGCTCCAGTGAAGCGCAGTCCAGACGAATCTGTTCCAGTTTCTTCTGTCTGGCTGTCTCTTCTTCTTTCCATTCATCCAGCTCTTTCTGCTTCGTCTCAATGAAGGTTTCCAGTTCTTTTTCATCCTTCTGGGAAGCCTCGAGTTCTTTTGCAATATTCTGGTGATCTTCACGGATCTCCAGTGCCTGCCGTCTCAGTTCATCCTGATCACGGTCAATCTGACGATAGGTTTTTTGGATCTCCTCCTCTTTCTTCTGAAGCTGTTCCAGATTCAGCTTTGCAGTATTCTGTTCCACATACTGTTGACGTAATCTCTGCTGAAGCTCACTTATCCTGTCACGGAATTTATTTCGCTGCTCCCGGTCTGCAAGAACGGACTGCTGTGCAGCCTCTAATTCCTGCTTACGAAGTGCGACATTTTTTTCCAGTTCTTCAATCTCACGACGGCGGCCGAGAAGATTGCTGTTGTTCCGGAAGGCACCACCGGTCATGGAGCCTCCGGGGCTTAAGGATTCACCCTCGATGGTTACCATCCTGAGACTGTGCCGGTATTTCTTTCCGATCGCAATCGCATGATCAATGTGGTCCACCACAAGAACACGGCCAAGAAGATATTGTACCAGATCACTGTACTCGGCATCTGCCTTAACCAGGGTATCCGCGGTTCCGATCACTCCCGGTTCCTTCAATGCCTCTCTCTGTGTAAAGCCGCCTCTTCCGCTGATATTTGACAGAGGGAGGAAGGTTGCACGTCCATAACGGTTCTGCTTAAGAAAACTGATCATCCGCTTTGCTGTCTGCTCATTGTCTGTGACAATATTCTGGATGCTTCCGCCCAGCGCAGTTTCGATTGCAATCTCATAATCCTTCTGCACATGAATGATATCTGCTACAACACCACGAATCCCCGGTTCTTTTGCTTTCTGCTCCATAACTCTTCGTATACTGTTGCCATAGCCATCATAGCGTTCTGTGATATTACGCAGCGATTCCAGTCTGGAAGCTTCTCTGTGATAGGCAGTCTGACCTTCCTCTATCGTTTTGCTCTGCTGCTGCAGCCTCGCCTGAAGCTTCTGCATTTCTTCATTCAGGCGGCTGCATTCTTCGTTGGCTTTCTGAATATCCTGTGTGATCTCATCATAGGCTTTCTGATATCTGCTGCGGTCATTTCCGAGAACCTCCTCCTCGCTCTTGAGACGGAGAATCCTCTGACTGATCTCTGCCTTTCGGATATCAAGCTGTTCGATCATCGCATCAAAACGCTGTGCTTTACCCTTGGTAGTAGCACGGCTGTTAAGGATCTCAATGATCTCGTTCTTGCCATCCTCCACAGCGCCGGTACATTCCTCTACATTAAAAACGATATTCTCAAGCTGCTTCTCTTCTTCTCTTAAGTTTCTCTGGATTTCTCTTAATTTTTCCTGAAGTGTCAGCTTCTCCTCGGTCAGCTTTTCCTTTTCTTCCCGGCGGTGTGCAAGATCCTCTCTAAGTACAGCCAGACGGGCCTTAAAATGCTCACTGCTCTGTTTCCCTGCCAGGATCTGTTCTTCCATGACCTGCTTCTGGCCTTCCATCTGCTGTTTCTTAAGTGCATTCTGCTGCTGTTCTTCCTTAAGTGCATCCAGCCGGCTGTTTAACTCCTCCAGCTCCTGTTCCAGACGTTCATACTCAGCCTTCGTCCGGTCATAGGCCTTTTGTGCCTCATCCAGTTCTCTCTGGGCATTCTGAAGTTTATTCTCCAGTTCTTCCAGGTTCTGACCACTTTGTTCATACTCAAGAAGAAAAAGATTGACATCCAGTGTTTTGAGTTCTTCTCTTTTGGCAAGGTAGATCCTCGCTGTCTCGGACTGCTTCTCCAGTGGTCCTAACTGCTTGGTCAGTTCGCTTAAGATATCCGTAACGCGGACAAGGTTCTGACGTTCTTCCTCCAGCTTTTTGATCGTTGTGTTTTTTCTTCGTTTGAACTTTACAATTCCTGCTGCCTCGTCAAAAAGCTCCCTGCGATCCTCAGGCTTTCCGCTTAAGATCTTGTCGATCTGCCCCTGACCGATGATGGAATATCCTTCCTTGCCGATACCGGTATCATAAAACATCTCCTGAATATCCTTGAGACGGCAGCTGCTTCCATTGATCAGATATTCACTCTCACCGGAGCGGTACAGCCGCCTTGCGACCGTCACCTCATTATAATCCACCGGAAGTTTATGGTCGCTGTTGTCCAGAGTGATCGCCACTGACGCAAAGCTCAGAGGCTTTCTTGATTCTGTACCGGAAAAAATGACATCCTGCATGTTGCCGCCTCGAAGCTGCTTCGCACTCTGTTCACCAAGAACCCAGCGGACTGCATCACCGACGTTGCTCTTGCCACTTCCGTTCGGTCCTACAATCCCGGTGATTCCATTGTGGAATTCAAAATTGATCTTCTGGGCAAAAGATTTGAAGCCATATACTTCAATATTTTTTAAATACATAACTCACCTGCAATTATATCTTTTTCTCCTGGATCGCCTGATAGGCGGCTGCCTGTTCAGCGGCCTTTTTGGTGTGACCGGTACCACATCCAAACACTTCTCCATTTACTCTTACCTCTACGGTAAACTGTTTGTCATGATCCGGACCCTTCTCCTCTGTGAGAACATATTCAACAGGCTGAAGTCCCTTTTCCTGAACAATCTCCTGAAAAATGGTCTTGCTGTCATAAAAGAGCTGTTTGCGTTCAATATCATTCAGGATGAAACGCAGGACAAAAGCTCTCGCAGGCTCAAATCCTCCATCCAGATAGATGGCACCAAGCAGTGCTTCCGTCGCATCCGATATGATCGAATCTCTGTTTCTTCCTCCTGTCATATTCTCTCCGCGTCCAAGAAGAAGAAATTTCGGAAGTCCGAACTGTCTTGCACAGTAGGCAAGGCTTGGTTCGCAGACAAGACTGGCTCTCTTTTTGGTCAGTTCTCCCTCCGGTATCTGTGGAAAGCGTGCATACAGAAAATCACTGCTGACAAGCTCCAGTACCGCATCTCCCAGAAATTCCAGGCGCTCATTGCAGCCCAGCTTTCCAAGTTTCTTCTCATTTGCATAGGAACTGTGGGTCAGTGCCTGTTTCAAAAGTTTCCTGTTCTGAAAAGTATATCCTATGATCTGTTCTAATTCTTCCATCATTAGTTCTGTCCTTCTTTTTGTACTGCCGGTGTTTCTGGTGCTTCATAGTGAGGCGGAAGAATACGCTCGGCAATTTTTTCATTTATTTTCTGCTGTTTAAACTGTACACACTGGAAGATCGCATTGCGGATCTCAACAGCCTTCGCACTTCCGTGTGTCTTGACAACAAGTCCTTTGAGTCCCAGAAGAGGGGCACCGCCATACTCTGTTGCATCAAAACTCTTGAGTGTCTGCTTCAGTGCCGGCTTCACAAGAAGAGCTCCGATCTTGCTCTTTAAGGTACTCATCATGCCTTCCTTGATCTTACCTATCAGCTCAGAGCTGACCCCCTCATAGAGCTTGAGGATGACATTTCCTACAAAAGCCTCACAGACAATGACGTCTGCATAGCCTGCCGGGATGTCTCTCGCCTCGATGCTTCCGATAAAATTGATTCCTTCCACTTCTTTGAGAAGCGGGAAAGTCTCTTTGACCAGGGCATTTCCCTTCTCTTCCTCTGCTCCGTTATTTACGATCGCTACACGCGGGTTTTTGACTCCGACTACATTTTCCATATAAATGGATCCCATTTTGGCAAACTGTACCAGATGGGATGGTCTCGCATCTACATTGGCTCCACAGTCAATCAGAAGAGAAACTCCCTTCGCCGTCGGGATCAACGGTGCAAGCGGCGGACGCTCTACACCTTTGCTTCTTCCTACCAGTACCTGACCGCCGACAAGGACAGCTCCTGTACTTCCTGAGGAAACAAATGCATCTGCTTTCTTTTCTTTCACCATCTTAAGACCTACTACTATGGAAGAGTCTTTTTTCTTTCGGATGGAAAGTACAGGAGGCTCCGCCGTCTCGATCACCTCTGTGGCATTTACCACCTGAATCCTGTCCTTCGGATAATCCTGATATTTATCAAGCTCCCTGCGGACCACATCTTCTATACCCGTTAGGATCACCTGAATATCATCTCTTTCTTTTACTGCTTCCACAGCTGCTTTTACAGGTTCCACCGGTGCATAATCGCCGCCCATGGCATCTACAACAACTTTTACTAATTCTGCCATTATTTTTCCTCCTGCTTTTTATATCAAATTATAACCATTCCTTATATCTGTAACTCTGTCTGCGAAACGGCTATCATCTCTCTGTTCTGAATATGATAAAACAATCACACTTTATCTTACTAAAGAATTCACCTAAAATCAATAAAAACCGGATAAATCACGGATTCTTTTCTGTACCGCATATAGAAAGAAACATCCTGTATCAGTTATTATTCTGAGCTTCGATCTGTTCTGCGAGATCGTTCAGATACATCCAGCGATCCATTTTTTCCTCCAGCTGTGCCTCTGCCTCTGTTTTTTGCTGTGTAAGCTCATTCAGCTTGCCGGAATTTGTCGCATTCGCCATGATCTCTGCATCCAGCTTCTCGATGCGTGCCTCCAGTGCCGCAATATCATCGTCGATCGTCTCAAATTCTCTCTGCTCTTTGTAACTGAATTTGAGTTTTGTCGGACGGTTCTGCTTCCATGTTTTTACGGAATCCTTTTCTGTCTTCGGTGTTTCCTCATCTTTTCCGTCTGCTTTAAAGGACACAGCGTCACCTGTCTCAATTCCCTCTCTGCGTTTCTTTGCCTCAAGGTAATCAGTGTAGCCGCCTTCGTACTGCGTAAGATTGCCTTCACGGTCAAATTCAAAGATACGGTCCACCAGATTATCAAGGAAATAACGGTCATGAGATACTGCGATCACGATTCCTGCAAAGGAAGCCAGATAATCTTCCAGGATCGTGAGGGTCGGAATATCAATGTCGTTTGTGATCTCATCCAGGAGAAGAACGTTCGGCGCTGCTGCCAGTACTTTGAGAAGGTACAGTCTCTTCTTCTCTCCACCGGAGAGTTTCTCGATCGGTGCATACTGCATGGCCGGATCAAAAAGGAACTGCTCCAGAAGCTTGGATGCACTGATGAGCCCGTCCCTGGTCGGAATAAACTCAGCCACATCCTTGATATAATCGATCACTCTCTGACTGCTATTCATATCTTCGATCTCCTGAGAAAAATATCCCAGTTTGATGGTATCTCCGATTTCCACTTCTCCGCTGTCCGGCTCGATCACGCCGGCTATGATCTTGAGAAGCGTAGACTTTCCGCAGCCATTTGGCCCGATGATTCCAAGGCGCTGGTTTTTCAGTACAATATAGTCAAAATCCCGGATGCAGACTCTGTCACCAAAGCTCTTGGAAATATGATGGAGTTCAATCGTCTTTTTGCCCATTCGTGTTTCTACGGAATCAATCTCCACACTCTTGTCACGCACCGGAGCGGTAGAATTTTTCATTTCCTCCAGACGTTCAAGACGGGCTCTCTGTTTCGTACTTCTTGCACGGCAGCCACGTTTTGCCCACTCAATCTCCATGCGGAGAATGCTCTGCTTCTTTCGTTCAGAAGCCATCTCCATCTCTTCTCTCTGGGCTTTCATTTCCAGAAAGTCGGAATATTTTGCCTCATAGCTGTAAAGCTTTCCATGGCTGATCTCCAGGATCTTGTTTGTCACACGGTCAAGGAAATATCTGTCATGTGTTACCATGATCACAACCCCCTTAAAACGGTTGAGATAATCCTCCAGCCATGCAGCCATCTCATTATCCAGATGGTTCGTCGGCTCATCCAGAATCAGAACATCTGTCGGGTTTGCCAGGACTGCTGCCAGTGCCACACGTTTTTTCTGTCCGCCGGAAAGATGTTCAATCTCTTCTTCATGATCCTCGATCCCCAGTCTGTTGAGGATCATATGCGCCTCTGTCTCCGGATTCCAGTTCTGATCCTTCTGTCCCTGTGTCACATAGGAAAGAATCGTTGCGTCTTTGGGAAATTCCGGATGCTGCGGAAGATAAGTAATGCGAAGCCCGTTCTGTGTGATCACCTGACCTTCATCCGCTTCCTCCAGTCCCGCAAGGATTTTAAGAAAGGTTGTTTTGCCTGTTCCATTGATACCGATAATTCCTATTTTGTCTCCCTGATGTATCCCGCAGGAAATATCATCAAAGATCACCTTATCTCCATAAACTTTACTGATATGCTCCAGATTTAAAACATTCATCCCTGTCCATCACTCCTGTATTCTTTTTACTTTTGGAAATCTTCTGATATAATAAATAATAAACAATACTGCTGTGATTCCCCATGATACCGGATAACTCAGCATAATTGTATTAATTCCCGGATATCCCGGAAATACACCAAACATCCACACAATACGGAAAAAGCAAACTCCGCCGCAGGTAAGCAGCATCGGGACCAGGACTCTTCCCGCCCCTCTGAGTGCACCGGAAAGAATTCCGATCGCCACGTACAAAAAGTACGACGGCAGAAGGAAATGCATCATGTCAACACCGATCTGCACGACCTTTGCATCTGTCGTAAACAGTCTGTAAAGCGGAGCAGCCAGTGCATACAGGACTCCGCTTACAAGGAAAGCGCCCGCATAGGCCATTCCAAGGCAGATCCCCACGCTTTTTCGCATTCTCTTCACCTTTCCTGCCCCATAGTTCTGACCGACAAAGGTTGTTATAGAAATTGCAAAGGCATTCACGACCATCCAGTAGACCGCATCAATCTTTGCAAAGGTTCCCCATGCCGCAACCGTATCCGTTCCCAGTTCATTTACAAATACCTGGATGATCAGGTTTGCAATGGTATACATAGTAGCCTCCAGTGCCGCCGGAATGCCGATCCGAAGAACAGATTTAAGCGAAACTCCATAAAAGCGGATTTCCCGAAGCTTAAGCTGAAACAGCGGGTTTTCTTTCATAAGAAGAACCGTTACCAGCGCTGAACTGATTCCCTGACAGCTCACAGTCGCGAGTGCAACGCCCATAACTCCCAGGCGACAGACAACTACAAGTACAATATCAAGGACTATATTCAGCCCACAGGTGACCATCAGAACATACAATGGTCTTTTAGAATCGCCCACTGCACGTAAGATGGATGCTCCCATATTGTAAATGATGTTAAAGACCATTCCACAGAAATAAATATGAAGATATATCCTGGAATCCGCCATCAGTTCCTGCGGGGTCTTCATAAGCGTAAGAACCGTATCCGTGAGAAAAAAGCCGAGAACTCCCACAATGCATCCGGTCGTAATACCAAACGCATAGGAAGTATGCAGCGTCTTATTAAGATTTTTCCTGTCTTTCGCACCATAAAACTGTGCTGCGATCACAGACGCACCGGAAGTCAGTCCGACAAAGACCTCCACTACCAAATTGACGATCTGATTGACCGAACCTCCGACAGCTGCTAAAGCCTCCTTACCTACAAAACGACCGACAACAATGCTGTCGGCCGTGTTATATATCTGCTGAAAAAATGTTCCGATCATGATCGGAAAAAAGAAGATCAGAAGCTGTTTCCAGATCACACCCTCTGTAATCTGATTCCTCTCATCCATTATCTGTTTCCCCCGTTTCTCCCTCTTTTAAGATAATCTCATCCTCATCGTTTCAGTATAGCAGAGAGAAATAGGAAAAGCAACGTATTTTTATGGGGTTTCCTACCACTGAGAAGGATCATAAAGGACGATCTGCGGATCGGCAGAATCTGTAGAAGCATACATCGAGAGAACATTTCTGGACGGGTCGATCCACTCACCGGAACCACCCTCCTGCATACCTGGATACATGTTATCCCAACTGTCACCCGGCTGATATCCGTACAGACAGCAGTTGTTGCCGATTCCTTTTATTACGATTTTGGATACATTCAGACTTCCAAGATCATCTGCCTGCCCTCTGGCATAGAACATAACCTGTCCATCCTCCACAACCGTATCCTCTCCCTCTGTTCTCGCTCCCACGTCAAATCCCTCATAGAAGAGCTGGCGCAGATTCTCTCCCATATACTGAGATACCTCTGTTTTATCCGTGTGGGAACCAAGTGTTATATGGGACATTGTAACTGTCAGATCGTTATCTTCTCCGCTTAATGCCACATAGTTTCCGTTTCTGTCATAATAAACCGGTCTTGACGGCATACAATAGAATCCTTTGCCGGCCAGTTCATTTCCTGCCTCACTGTATGTCATTCCGGTATCTACTCCCATCAGCCAGTACGGGTTTCCGCTTCCGGTCAGCTGGATCTGTGTAATACCATCCTGGGCATCACTGGAATCCGCACTGAACAGGGTTACCTGACCGTTGGAAGAGCTTGTCATTCCCATATTCCAGTAAGGCTCGGACATCCCGTCAAATTTTTCTATCATTTCTTTCAGACTTCTTCCAAACATGGAATCCAGTTCCGGATCTTCCACTGCAGAGTTGCTGTTCCCTCCGATAAATGGAAGTGTAAATCCCGCATAACACGGAACTGCTGTCATTCCTGTAAGTGTCACTGCCGCAATCATCGCTGCACCTGTGGCTTTAAAGCTTATTTTTCGCATAAATCCAATCTCCTTTTAGTTGTAATTCTGTCGTCTGTGATCCCAAAGAGCTATCTTCCAGCCTCTTTCCTTCAGTCTCTGTATCTTTTCTTTGAATCTTTCTCTCTCTTCCTCAGAGCTTACATTATCCAGCCCGTCTGTGATCAGGTACAGACTGACATCCTGCCGGGATTTCTCCTCTTGCGGCATGAGCTTTGACAGCAGATCCAAAACTTCTTCTGCACTGTCCAGATAGGCACTGTAGCCTTTTGTATAGTAAGCAAAGGTATCCAGTGGCTTCACATATTTCAGCGGCATCCTGCAATAAAGCAGTTCACATTCTTCATTGCACAGAGCCAGTGTCACCAATGCCTCTTTTTTCATTTGTTTCTGCTGTGCAAGCCATCTGTTAAAGCTTTCTGTGATTTCTTTTTCCTTTCCATACATAGATCTGCTGCGGTCAATGATATAGATCACTTCTGATATCTTTTTATATTCTTCTTTTTCCATCTGCTCTCCCTCTCTGTTATACACAAAATCCCTTCCCTGTCTAATCCGGCCAGTATGCTTTTTCCTGCGACATTTCCAGCAGCTTTCGTGGAATGATCCGAACAGTCAGGCTGTCTTTCTGGCTTTCTTTAAAGATCAGCATCCCCTCTTCCCACTGATACATATAGATCATGCCGTCGTCTTTTCCCTGTTGCATGATCTCTTTGTCATCTGCTATAAGGTCTCTGGCTGTTTTTTTCTCCGGATCCTCTGCGTCTGTAAGAAAAAGCAGAAATTCCGCTGCCATCTCTCCTGGCTCAGTCCCCTGATCTCTCTGACATTTCATATAGAAATCCAGGATATCTCCATTATTCAGATCTTCTTCCACCATAAGGGTACAGGTATCTGCCACCTGGTATTTTGTTATTTTGTGAAAATCCGTTTCTATCAGATCATATTCGCCAACCGTTACCGTACAGTCCGTTTCCGTTTCCTGTTTTGTGTACGAAAGCTTCTGCTGCGTCAGATAAGCATCCAGTTCCTCTCCTGTTCTGAAAAAACGAAAGCGGTTACAGGGAAGTCCGTATGCTCTGACCGTTTCTTCTGACAGATGAAAAATACTGTCTGTTCCATCCTCTGATGTTTCAGAAGAGACTGCCTTTGTCCTGGCCAGCGTAAGAAGTTCCTGTGCTTCCCTGGATCCTCTGTAAAAATTTCCAGCATACTGCACTTTCGGTTCCGTTCTTCCTGCCCACAGAATTCCCGTTCCAGCAACTCCCACAATTACTGTGCCCAACAGCAGTGGTACAAATTTTCTGAAGGCCTGTCCCTTCTTTTTTTCTGCTTCTGGAGATTCCTGTTCATCTTTTCCAAGAAAAGCCTCTCTTAATTCTCTGACAGATGAATAGCGTTCGCGGTAATCCAGTGCCATTCCTTTAAGCAGTACTTTTTCCTGCTCCAGCGTAATCTCCGCGCCATACATGGAGGGTGGATACAGGGTATCCTTCTCTTTTCTTGACAGAGAGCTTTCCGGAATTGCACCTGTGATCATCTCATAACACACTGCACAGAGACTGTAGACATCTGTCCATGCCTTCTGCTTTCCATGTTTTTCATATTGTTCCGGCGGTGCATATCCCTCTTTAAAAAGAACTGTCTTTGTGTGGTCATCCTCTGTAATTTCTCGTGCGGAACCGAAATCTATAATGCAGAGACTCCCATCCTCTCTGAGCATCAGGTTGTCCGGTGTCAGATCTCTGTGCAGGATGTGTTTTCCGTGCATCCTTTCCAGCCCCTCCATAACCGGAAGGAGCATATCTCTCGCTTTCTCAAAAGAAAGAGGTTCTTCCTGGCATTCCAGATAATGCCTCAGGCTGGTTACCCGCAGGTATTCCATGACAATATAGGCATTCCCCTGTTCTTCAAAGTAATTCAGAACCTTTACAATTTCTTTCACCGCGTGCAGAGAGGCCATCACTCTTGCCTCCCGCAGGAAGTTTCGGATTTCTTTTTCTCTTTTTTCGCCCTGTGGAGGACATAGCTCTTTTACTACGACCTTTTGCTGGTTTTCCTGGTCAGCCGCCAGCCAGGTAGTTCCAAAGCCGCCCTGCCCCAGACGTTTTTCCAGATGATAACGCCCGTTTCCAATCACTCTTGTCTGCAACTTTTTATATTCCTTCCTGTCAGTAAAGAATCCCATCATGGGATGCAGCGATCGCCGCACTGTATTCTACGTTTTCCTGACTTTCATTGACCGACCCCATAACGCTGAGCCAGCTGTGGAGATTTACCTGAATGTATCTGCCTTCTTTCGATTCTTCCATCTGTTTCTGTAAACCCTCAATCTCTTCCGAGGTCAGATATGCTTCCGGACAGCAGACCGGGAACAGCGTTTCCACAAAGGTCCGGAAACGCTGTGGATCTGTTGTACTACCTCTCAGGCAGATCACTCTCTGGTCTACCGGATCATAGAATATCTCATAATTTTCCCTATCTCCGGACAGAGTCGTAACCTGATAAGCTTCCTCTGAATAAGACAGGTTGCTGAGCAGTTCATAGGAATCATCCACCCTGCGGTAAACCGACGGATGACTGTTCTTCTCGGTTTTTATCTGATTTTTGATCCTGTCCAGTCCCATCTGGGAAAACAGCACTTTCTGAATCGAAGCCTTATCCAGATACATTTTGCGTCTCGTGTTTCCCGGTATGTTCCACTCAAGCAGTTCCTCCTCCGTAAGTTCGCAGGAAATCATTCCCTCTGTAAGATCCTCTCCAATCTTTGGATCATACTTTTCAAGTCTTTTTAAGATGGTTTCATAGTCTTCATCCAGGCTGGAGATCAGCCTCTCATCATTTTTGGCAATCCCCTGCTCTTTTGCTTTCCTGGCTTTCCTCTCGAAATACTGCACGGGATAATGTTTCTGCAGCCACTGATCTCCTGCCCAAAAGCCTCCTGCTGCCAGAACGGTACACAAAGCTCCCAGTCCTATCCGTCTTAAGATACGGCGGTTCTGCTTTCGGCCTTCTACATGATAGCCAACTCCAAGTCCACTGATCTGGATCCATTTCTGTCCCCAGAAATACCGCGTACTTCCTGACAGCATTCTTATACTGTCGGTATCATAACCCAGAGCATGAAGCAGAAGTTCCATACTGAAATATCTCTGCTGGATATCCAGATTCAGTCCCTGAAAGATTGCCTGATCTATATGCCGGTCTGTTTTTGTATAGAAAGAAACCGGTCTAAATTCCTCTTTTTGAATACGCCGTACGGACGATATTGGTTTCTCTCCCGTCAATGTCTCAAAAAGAACTGCACAGATTCCATAAACGTCTGTCCACGGTCCAATCCTGTCCGGGGCCGTATACTGTTCCGGGGCACTGTACGCTTCCTTCATAAATTTCTTATCGCAGATGATCTCTTTGCCCCGACAGGCACCCAGATCGATCAGCTTCAGGTTTCCTGCTTCGTCAAACATCAGATTATCCGGACTCAGATCACAGTGAACCAGACCTTCGCTGTGCAGAAAAGCCAGACCTTCCAGCACGGGGCGAAACAGCTCCAGAAGCTACCTTTGAGAACTTTGTTTTCGGAGCATTTCCAGCTTCTGCTTCAGTGTTCCTCCTGGCAGATATTCCATGACCAGAAAGTTCATTCCGGCTTTTTCGAAATAATCATAAATCTTTACTACTCCGGAGATCCTCTCTTCTCTCAGAAAAGGGCTGTTGTCGTGGGAAAAAATTTCCGTCTCACTTCCGGCCTTCCAGACTTTTATCGCAATCTCCCGATGATTTTTCTCATCCAGTGCATGATAGATCACTCCAAAAGCTCCCTGCCCGATCTGCTCCCGGATCAGATAACGACTTTCTAATTTTTGTTCCATATATCAGTTTTCTCCATTTTGCGACCGGCAGGTTTCTGACAACATATAATTTCTGCTCACCCAGAAAGTGCCTCTTAAAATCACAAACTGTGCTGCATTGTCCTCATCCGTCAGGATCAATCCGTCAAGATCTGTAAAGCTATACCCCTGTATGGATAAGCCCTGAAGACCTGACAGTTTTTTGGAGATATCTTCTGCAATCATCTGTGCCGACACATTGCAGTCTTCTGAAAAAGCTGTCGTAAGCTCTGCGGCCAGATTGCAGTCCCAGTTATTTTTATTTCCTTCCGAAAATAGAATGATCTTATAGATTCGTTCTGAAAGAATATCATACTGTATTCTGATTTTTTCGCCTTTCGGACCCTCAAAGAGCTGTTCTCGCAAAAACTGTGTTTTCACGGCACCCATTCCGGAATCTGTCACCTTAAACACCTCTGATTCTGAGGTAAGTTCAAAAGTGCTGTCCTGACTTTCCAGGATCTTCATAACATCTTTTCTCGTTTTTTTCAGAAGCAATATGTTTGACGGCTGATTCCACTCTCGGACATCCTCTTCTTCAAGCCAGTAGACCGTCTGAAGTCCATCCTTCTCACTTTTCACCGCATTCTGCTCTACAAAATCCATAAAATCCTGATATTGTGCCGAGGTTCTGGCATAACTTCCTGCCGCCTGCTCTTCATCCTCTGCTTCTGAGGCATAGCTTGAAAGTTCCAGACTCCAACACTTTTGTTCTTCTTCCGTATAGCTGTAATCTTTCTGCAGACTCATATAAAAACTTCCATATCTGACTGAATCATACATACTCTCTTCTGCCAGTGCAAAGACTGTCTCTATTTCCTGTTCTGTAAAATACGTTTCAGGAACAATCTGCGGTAAAATTTCTTTCAGAAATGTTTTCATCTCATCCTCTGAGAGTGTAGCCTTACAGGAATTTACTCTTCCACTCTGCCCGTCGCTTACAATCTCAAACCTTTTTTCTTCCTCCGCACAGGCATAAGTCACGTTCTTCTGGTTGTGGATCTCCAGATACGTCAGCAGCTCTCCATACCTTGTAACACTGCTTTCTCTGCTGCTGCTTTTTTCCTTCAGGGAAATTCCCAGAACTTCTTCTGTAAGCTTTTTGAGATGGATATCCTGGATAAAAAAGCCCTGTGCCTCATTTCCAGCCAGTTTTCGGACTTCCAGAAATTTGGGATCCACATGATAGATCATCTCCGATGCAATGGAACCCTCATCCAGAGTTCCTTCTTTTTGAGCTGCCTTCAGGATTTCCTCCGCCTCTTTTGTCTCTGCCGCCATAAGAAATACAGGTTCTTTCTGATATTTTATATGATCTCTATCAATCTGGTACTCCAGGATCTGCCGTTCATGCGTATGAACATAGCCAAATACAATGCCTCCGGCAAGAAGCATGAGTCCACACAAAATTCCTGTCACTTTCCTCTGCTTTCTTGTCATAAATGCATTCATTCCTCTTCTTTTTTCCGGTTCTCTCTGTTTTTTTTCTGTCAGATCCAGCCATTTCTCGCCCCAGACGGACCGTGCTGCTCCGAGGCAGACGGCCAGTGGTTCACTTTCCATACCAAGCTGTTCTGCCAGTGCATAAAGTCCGAAGCTGCCTTCGCCGGCATCTGCCTCGATTTCATGCCGGAGTGTATGATCTACCCGGGTGCTGACCGTGGCCCAGCGGCTGATCGGGCTTACCCTGCCCTTCCTCCAGAAATGTTCTGCCAGCCTCGGATATTTCCCTGTCAGACATTCATAGAGAACCTCTGACACCGAGTGCACATCACTCCAGGGGCCTGCCTCTTCCAGCTTCCGGCTTCTTAAGAAACAGTCTCCGATCCCTGTCAGACAAAGAGTTCCGTTTTCGTCAAAGAGCAGTCTCTCCATGGTAATTCCGCCATGAACGATCCCAATGCTGTGCATCCAGGAGAGAAGCTCCAGAACAGGGAAAAGCAGTTCCCATGCCTCCTCTATGGTAAACTGTCCTTTTTTCCGGGAATGCAGATATTGTCTGAGATTCTGCCCTGGCAGATGTTCCATTGCTATATATGCATGCTCTCCACCGCAGAAGACATCTGTCACCTCCGCAGTTCCCCGATATTCATATTTTCCAAAAAAATTTCCGGCTTCCTCAATAAATCTCTCTGTATCCGCACATTCGGTATCTGAATCTGCCCCTGTAAATTCTTTAAGTATAACCTCCTGATCCAGTGCCGTATCATAAGCCCGGTAAATTCTGCTGTGCTCACCTTCACAAAGAAGGTCTCCTGTCAGATAACGATTCTTCAGAAGGTGACACGGTCTTAGTTTCTGATCTTTGTTTTTTTCCTTCATTTTCACGGTCCCCAGGAATATGCTGCCTGATAACGATAGTATGCCTTGTAGTAGCTCTGATATCTTTTCTTTGACACAGATCTTCCATCAATCCAGTAATTTACCTTAATTTTGCCGTTTGACTGACGTTGTCCGACATAATCAGACATGGTAAGATTGATATAAAGCTTGTATCCTCTGATCTTAAAGATATTTCTGGATACACTCCTTCCGTTAATAACTGTCTTTACAATAAAGGTTTTCTCTTTTTTGTTATAGAGAAGCTTCTGTGGTCCAAAGTAAGAAGTCCGCATAACAGCAACCGGCTGTACCCGTCCTTTGTAAATAGTCAGTACCACCATGACATTTGCCCGTTCACTGTAAAAAAATGCTTCCGGGATCTTGTCACCTGTCACATCTCTGAAAATATAACGAAGGTTATCATCATAATAGACATTTCTCATGGAAACCTTCTTTCCGCAGTCATTATATTTCCATCCAGAACGGCTTCTCAGATCATAGTTGATATTGAAACGGGTTCCGCTTTTTCCCCAGCTGCGCAGTTTGCTGTTGTACATTTTAACAGCTTTCTGATGGCTGATCCCAGCTGCCCGTACCAAAGTGGCTGTTCCTCCCGTGCTCAAAAGTAATCCTGCGATAATTCCTAAGACTGTTCTTACAAAAAATCTTCTGAAATTTTTCATTGTCTTTCCTCCCTCTCCTGATACTGTTGAATAGTTACCGGTTTTGTTTGTTAATTACAGTATATAAGATCATCCGGCAAATTTGTTTTTTATACCAGATAATCCAGGAGTTCTTTCTGGTGACAGTAGGAATCGCGATATACTTTGTAAAGATAGAAATTCTTTCCCTGGACCACCTGCTTCTCCACCTCTTCCTCCAGAACATCCAAGGGCTCTGTTGAACGAAGAAATCGAATCACAAAACGGTCAAATTCCTGATCCGGCTTCAGTCCGGCAAAACCACAGTTCATCAGAACACGGTTCAGACGGTTCATTGTGATCTTGTTCTCATCATCCAGTGGCACTCTCATCCTGACAAACAGAAGAAAGCTTATCAGTGTCGCCCGGTTGATATCCCTGCCTCCTGTAATAAATTCACGGAAAAAATCTTCTCCGGAGCGTCCTCTCTGATAGGCTTTTTTACGGTCTCCCTCTTCTCTGCCTCCACAGGTATCCTTCTCCTCCTCTTTTTTTCTCTGCTCTTCTTCCATCAATAAAAGCTTTGCAGCAGCAGTTTTCCATTCCTCCGAAGATGGATTCTGACTGCACAGTCCCAGCGAATGTGCCACACGGATCTTCATATTCTGCGGCCACTGGTCAAAATTTCCATACAGTTCAAAGAGGATCTCCATCCAGTCCACAGAGACATAGCCAAAATAAAAATAATTAAACTCATCAAAGATACCGCCCGGTGTCAGTGCTGTATTCTCCAGATATTCCTTTTTTTCCTCCAGCGACATATTGTTTCTCTGTTTGTCGGCATCTCTTTTTAACTTTGTCAGAGGCTTCAGAAAGGCAAGTTCCTCCAGTGCAAATTTCTCTTCCCTTCCCCGCTCTTCTTTGTCACGCACATTCCCATACTGATTGCGCAGTTTTTCTTCTTTTATGCAGCTTTCATAGTAGCGGTCACAGCGATCCTGAATATAAAAGTAAAGATATTTGCAGAAGTAATATCTCGCACGCTCTCTGACAGAAGAAAATTTCTCGATATTTTCCTGCACAAAAGACAAGAATTCTTCTTCCGAATCACTTTTTATAATTTTCTCCTCCAGGGATCTGGTCAGAAACATCGTCTCCAGTTCCTCGGAGACAGATTCTGCCTCCATATATTCTTTGAGTTCCTTCAACGTGATCTTTCCGCCCCTGAAAAAACTCTTCTCGTCTCTTTTGGATTTCTCGAACAGTTTTCTTCCTTCTGCAAAAAGCTCCTTCCATTCCTCGTAGTCCATCCGATGCTCAAACGCATAAATCAGGCATGCTTCATAAAAGCTTCTTGCATAAAGCTTCTCGCACTCATTCTCCTCCAGCTTCTGATTGATCTGTTCAAGACTCCATCTTGCAGCAAGACCCTCTGCCAGAATCTCCAGCCTGGCCGGGACTGCTTTCCGTTTCTTTTCATCTGCCTTCGATAATTCCTCCGTATCTATAGAAAAATTCATCACAAGATTTTCAAAAATGTCACTCTTTTTCATCTCTGCCCTCCATTTCTCCTTGCTTTTTAATACAAAAAAAGCAGAACCCCTGTGGATCCTGCTTCTTATTGTTGTGATTAGTCTTCTACTTTCACGATTTCTTTCTTGTTGTAGCTTCCGCACTCTTTGCAAACTCTGTGAGGCATCATCAGGGCGCCGCATTTGCTGCATTTTACCAGGTTCGGAGCACTCATTTTCCAGTTAGCACGTCTTTTATCACGTCTAGCTTTGGATGATTTGTTCTTTGGACATATGGACATAGGTTACACCTCCTTAAATTTACTAAATATATCACTGATGGTCGCCATACGTGGATCCTTCGGCTCCTCTGCACATCCGCAGGGTCCGTTATTCAGATTCTTACCGCACTGGCTGCAAATACCCTTACAGTCCTCTCTGCAGAGAACCTTCAAAGGCCAGTTCATCAGTACCTCAAGATAGACCAACCGGTCCACATCCAGGTCTGTTCCCGTGAGATAGTCATTCTCATCCAGATCTTCTACTCTGTCTTCATCAGACTGCTTCATATCCAGCTTACGCTCAATACTGTATGGAATCTCAACTAACACCTGTTCCAGACAGCGGTCACAGGGAATACCCACGGTAACACTTCCGTTTCCTGTAAGTTCCAGAACCTTATTGCCTGTATTGGCAATGGTAAGACTTACCGGAGTCTTGTCTATAAGCTGATATTCTCCCAGCTGAAATGAAATTTTATCCAATTCAAGTTCCGGAGTGATCTGAACGACCTTTCCTTCACTCTCTATAATATCTGATAAATGAATCTGCATAATTATCTCCTACTCACACCTTATCAATTATACATAGATGACTATAGTTTGTCAATCTGATTTTTCATTAAATTGTATTTTCGAAAAAAAATATTCTTTATTAAGATAAAGGTAACTGTTCAGCACCTTCACAGTTACAGATAAAGAGAAGGAATCTGCCTTCAGCGGTAAATTCCCTCTCTTTAACACGGATTGTTCCGCAGTAAACTGCTCGCACAATCCTTCAAACGCCTTATCGTACAGGCACAAACAGCTTTTGAGCTTGGAACCCTGGTATTATCATATTATTTTACCAGTGCTACTGTATCTCTGCAGATTGCAAGTTCTTCATTTGTAGGAATAACTGCAACCTTAACCTTGGAGTCTTCTGTAGAAATAACGATTTCTTCACCAAATGTATTGTTTGCTGTGTCATCGATCTCAACTCCGAGGTATCCGAAGTAGTTACATACATCTTTACGAAGCGCTCCTACATTCTCACCGATACCAGCTGTAAATACAATTGCATCTACACCGTTCATAGCTGCTACATATCCGCCGACAAATTTAGCAATACCATAGCAGAGTACATCATATGCATTCTTGGCATCTTCGTTTCCAGCTTCGATTGCTGCTCGGATGTCACGCATGTCGCTGCCGACTCCGGACATACCCTGAAGACCGGATTTCTTGTTCAGCACATTCATAACACCTGCAAGATCAAGGTTTTCTTTCTTTGCGATGAACTCAACGATTGCCGGGTCGATGTTACCGGAACGTGTTCCCATAACAACACCTTCAAGTGGTGTAAGTCCCATGGTAGTGTCTACGCATTTGCCATTCTCAACAGCACTGATGGAAGATCCGTTTCCAAGATGGCAGACAATCACTTTGGAGTTGTCTTTGTCAAGGCCAAGGAATTCAACAGCACGTTTGGATACGAAGCTGTGAGAGGTTCCGTGGAAACCATATCTTCTTACTTTGTAGTTTTTGTAGTATTCGATCGGAAGTCCGTACAGATATGCTTTTGCAGGCATTGTCTGATGGAAAGCTGTATCAAATACGCCAACCTGCGGTACGCCTGGCATAAGTTCAGAGCAGACACGGATACCGATCAGGTTTGCCGGGTTGTGAAGTGGTGCAAGGTCGTTGCACTCTTCTACTGTTGCGATCATCTCGTCTGTGATCACTGCTGAAGAAGCAAATTTCTCGCCGCCGTGTACGATACGATGTCCGATTGCATCTACTTCGTTGAGGCTCTTGATCGCACCTGTTTTGTCGTTGGTGAGAGCATCCAGTACGAACTGGATTGCTTCTTTGTGTGTAGGCATTGCACACTCTGTGATTTCTTTGTCGGATCCGGCTTTCTGATAAACCAGTCTTCCATCGATTCCGATTCTTTCGCAAAGACCCTTTGCCAGAACATCCTCTGTATCAGAGTTGATGAGCTGATATTTCAGAGAGGAACTTCCGCAGTTAATTACCAATACATTCATTTTAAATTCTCCTGTTCAATATGTTTCAATATGTAATATTTGTTGTAGAAAAATTATTTGTCTTCAGCCTGGCACTGTACAGCTGTGATAGCAACAACACCAACGATATCGTCTGCAGAGCATCCTCTGGACAGGTCGTTAACCGGTTTTGCGATACCCTGTGTAACAGGTCCGTATGCTTCTGCTTTGCCAAGACGCTGAGCAAGTTTGTATCCGATGTTTCCTGCATCAAGGTCAGGGAATACAAGAACGTTTGCCTTACCTGCAACTTCGCTTCCCGGAGCTTTGGATGCACCAACGCTTGGTACGATTGCAGCGTCAAGCTGGAATTCTCCGTCCAGTTTGAGTTCCGGATGCTCTTCTTTTGCGATTCTTGTAGCTTCTACCATCTTGTCTACGTCAGGATGTTTTGCACTTCCCTTTGTGGAATGTGAAAGCATTGCAACGATCGGCTCTTCTTCAACAAGAAGCTGGAAGGATTCTGCAGAAGAAGCTGCGATTGCAGAAAGCTCTTCCGGAGTCGGGTTCTGGTTCAGACCAGAGTCAGCAAATACAAATGCTCCGTTTGCACCGTATTCGCAGTCCGGAACTACGATCAGGAAGAATGCAGATACAAGCTTTGTTCCCGGTTTTGTCTTCAGGATCTGCAGACATGGACGAAGTGTGTCTGCTGTAGAGTGGCATGCACCGGATACCATACCGTCTGCATCACCCATTTTTACCATCATTACACCATAGTATGGGTACTGAGTATGGAGGATTTCTTTTGCTTTCTCAGGTGTCATACCCTTCTTAGCTCTCAGCTCTACAAATTTGTCAATGTATGCCTGAGTTCTGTCAGATGTCTCCGGGTCAACGATAGTTGCTCCTGAGATATCAAATCCGCCTTCAGCAGCTTTCTTATTGATTTCTTCTTCGTTTCCGATGAGAACGATCTTGGCAACTCCCTCTTTCAGAATCTTATCAGTTGCCTCCAGAGTTCTCATGTCCTCTGTCTCTGGCAGTACAATAGTTTTGATGCTTTTTTTGGCTCTTTCTTTGAGTAAATCAACAAATCCCATGATTAAATGGCTCCTTTCGTTATTTCGGTCTTATGACCATGTGAGAATCCTGAATATGACCTCACAGCTAGTTTCATTATACCCCCAGTTCTGGCTCTTTTCAAGTGGTTGACAGGGAGATTCTTCCAAGTAAAGGTATTTTTTGAAGTGCAATTTGGGGAAAAATCACGAACTTTTTCAGTCCTTAAAGAAAAATCTGTAGATCCTCGCATATTTTTTCTTGTTTACATCTATTCTCCACATAAAGACTGTCATCGCAAGAATCACTGCCGCCAGCCCTGAGATATAAAACAGATTTGTTTTTCCGCTGGAATAATAAGAAATAAACACATTTCCATCTTCATCTTCCAGATATCGCACCGTATAATACATCTCCTTTTTTTCTCCTGCCAGCTCTGTTTCCAGTTTGAACTTTTTGCCTGCCAGAAGTTCTTCCTGAAATAATTCTTTGTTCAACAGAACATCTTCATAAGCAGCTATATAGATTTCTTTTCCATCCATATAAAAATTTATGTCTTCAGCGTATTGCTCGAGTGGCTCCACATGAATCTGTCCATAAAATTCTGTTTCTTCTCTCGGCGGAAGTATACTGGCGATCCCCATACATGCCATGCACATACCCCAAACGGCAAGCACGACAAGAATGACTGTATGTCTGGATCTTTCCCAAAGTTCCGGCATTCTTTGTCCACAATGATATTTTGTATATTTTCTCTCTGCAACCTTGACGAAACGTTCTTTTCCCTCGGTCGCATCATCAAGCACGATCCTGCCGTTTTTAAAGTAGAGGATGACCTCCTCAAAATTGTTCTGAAAACAGAACCCTTCCAGATCCTGATAATAAAATTTTTTTGTTTTTCTCCGAAAATCTCTGACCATGATTTCTTCATCATCATACGCAATGCAGAAATTTCCGGCATCCAGAATTCCATACAATCCGTATATACCGATTAAAATACCAACGGCGGCCATCGATATTTCTGCCCAGGATAAGTTTTTGACGATCAACACACCTGCTGCGAGAATTCCAATGCATAAAAGAGGAATACAGATCTGCAACTGTATGCGGGCCTTTTTCAGAATTCTTTTTTTCATGTCTGTCTCCTTTCTGCGATTTATCTGTATAAACAAATTATATCATTTGGTGACATTGCCTACAATACACTTCATGATATCAGCTTGCCGCGTCTTTTTACGTATGCTACAATAGGAAAAACCAGATAACTTTTGCCGTGGGCAGAGAGGATTTTATTATGAAAGTAACCGGGATCATTGCGGAGTACAATCCGTTTCATAAAGGACATAAATACCAGATAGATTACTGCAAAAAAAAACTGAATTCAGATTATGTGATCGTCGCCATGAGCGGAGATTATGTACAAAGAGGCACTCCTGCGCTTCTTCCGAAGCATGTACGGGCTGAGATGGCACTTCGATGTGGTGCGGATCTCGTACTTGAGATGCCGGTGTCTGTAAGTACCGCCAGTGCGGAAGCCTTTGCCATGGGCGGCGTTTCCATGCTGGACGGACTGCATATTGTGGACAGTCTCTGTTTCGGAAGTGAGTACGGAGAAGTTTCCGCTCTTATGGAACTGGCAGAAATTCTCGTAGAAGAACCAGAAGAATACCGGCAATTACTGAAGGAATTTCTGAATAACGGACTGTCTTTTCCTTCTGCCAGATGCCAGGCACTGACAGAATATTTCAAAAATCCCCATAATTTTACAGGAGATGATTTTGATGGTGTTCTTACTCCGCTCCTGAATCAGATCGTACAGATTCTGAATTCGCCCAACAACATTCTCGGTATCGAATACTGCAAGGCACTTCTCCGCCTTAAGAGCAATATAAAACCGGTCACCCTGAAACGTCAGGGAATGGGCTATCATGAAACACTTGCAGAGACTGACGGTTCCGACAGATTCTCCCGTACGGATGGCAACACCTTTGCCTCAGCTTCTGCGATCCGCGAATTACTGAAAGCCACACTCACACCAGAAACAATTTCCCGGATTGCCTCACAGGTTCCGGATGAGATTTCATTACTCCTTGCCTCTTCTCTGCAAAGGAATGAATTCCTGACAGAAGATGCCCTGGATCCGCTTCTATCCTATTGTATATTAAAAGAAAATGCAGACAGCTTTTGCAGTTACCTGGATGTCTCCAGGGATCTCGCAGAACGAATCATAAACCGCTCGAATGAACTCAATGGTTTTCTTCAGGCTGCCTCCTTCCTGAAGACAAAAGAACTTACCCAGAGCAGGATCCAGCGGGCACTGCTCCATATCATCCTCGGAATCCGGGAAGTGCCCGCCACCGTTCCTTACGCACGCGTACTTGGTTTTCGCCGGGAAAGCAGCACATTACTGAAGGAGATCAAGGACAGCAGCTCGATTCCACTCATCACCAAGCTTGCTGACGCAAACAGCCTTCTCGATGAATCCGGAAGATCGTTTCTATATGAAACCGTCTTCTCATCCAACCTCTACGAAAAGCTGCTCTGCCGGAAAAATGGCAGAAAGTTCGTTCACGAATACCAGAAACAGCTTGTCATCCTGTAAATACTGACATAAAAAAGACCATCACTGACTTTTGAATCCCGCAAGCATACAGATTTCCTTTATCAGTGATGGTTTTTATTTTTTAGTCTGACAGAAGAATACGGTCATTATCAAGAGCCTTACCTGCTCCTGTCCTGAATTTCTCAAGAAGTGCATCCACAGTCATATTCTTCTTCTCTTCCTCGCCGATGTCCAGCACAATATTACCGGAGTCCATCATCAGGATCCTGTTTCCGAGATCGATCGCAGACTGCATATTGTGAGTGATCATCAGACAGGTGAGCTGATGTTCCTCCACAATACGTTTTGTCAGGTTCAGGACCTTCTCGGCAGTCCCCGGATCAAGCGCTGCTGTATGTTCATCCAGAAGCAGAAGCTTCGGTGGATTCATGGTCGCCATCAGAAGAGTAAGTGCCTGCCGCTGTCCACCGGAAAGAAGTCCTACCGGATGGCTCATACGTTTTTCCAGACCAATATCAAGTTTCTTTAATTCTTCACGAAATCTTTCTTTTTCCTGGCGGGTCGTGTGAGAAAGCCAACCGCCTTTTCCCGCTGCAAGGGCAAGGTTTTCCTCAATCGTCATACCAGGTGCTGTTCCACGCATCGGATCCTGATAAAGACGGCCGATTTCTTTTGCACGCACATGCTGTGGCATAAAAGTAATATCCCTGCCATCCAGTTCGATCACACCTGCATCTGTCATAAAATCACCGCAGATTGCATTAAAAAGGGTCGATTTGCCGGCACCGTTTGAGCCGATGATCGTCGCAAAATCGCCTTTCTTAAGTTCCAGAGAAAGATCCTCGACTGCTTTTTTTTCATTTACCGTTCCCGGGTTAAAAGTTTTTGCGATATGACTGATTTTTAACATGATCATCTGCCTCCTTTTCTGTGTGTCAGTCGACGTCTGATCTGCGGCCACTGCTGCTTAAGATATGGTCCGGAGATTGCAAGAACAACGATGACAGAGGATACCAGCTTCAGCATAAATGCCGGCATATTGAATCGAAGTGCGATGGTGTATACGAGGCGGAAGATAAAGGAACCAAGAACCATTCCCACGGCTCTCACAAAGATCCCGCCACGGCCGAGGAGCGTACCACCGATCAGAAGAGAGGCCAGTGCGATCGTGACCATTCCCTGTCCGATGTTGATATCTACAGATTTTTGCGACTGAGACAGAAGACATCCGGAAAGTGCAGTAAATGCATTTGCCACGCACAGTCCGATGATTGTGGTAAACACCGGGTTAATGGAAGAAGATTTTACCATGTCAGAGTTATTTCCCGTTGCCCGGATTGCAAGGCCAAGCCTTGTTTTGAGGAAAAATACCAGAAATGCAACGACAAGGATCACTGCGATCAGTGCAACAATGATATCCTCTCTTCCCTTCAGTGGTGTGCCGGAGAGTGCCTCCTTCATCATGGAAAATACAGTCACTGTCCGATTCATATTGATGAGAGAAGATCCTCCCATCACTGCAATATTCACGGAATACAAGGCTGTATTTACGATAATTCCGGCAAGCAGACTGTCTACGCCAAGCTTGGTCTGCAGGATCGCAGTTACAAAGCCTGACAGTACACCGGCGAGCATCGCCGCTATCACAGACAGAAACGGATGGCCGCTGACTGCCACGACAGCACCTACGGCTGCTCCAAAAGTAAAGCAGCCGTCAGTGGAAAGATCGCAGACATTCAGCATAGAGTAGCTAAGAAACAGAGCAAGGACAGTCAGAGAACAGATCAGTCCCAGCTTCAGGGCTGTCTCTCCAAGGGAGAGCATGGTTGCAATCGTCACGGTAAATTCCTCCAGTTAGTTCGATTCTATTTTGTAACTGTTCAGTACCCTCACAGTTACTTTATTTTTCTATATCTTCAAAGCTTTCTGCAGTGGTAATCTCATTAACCTGTGTGCAGAGAGGTTCGAATTCTTTTTTGACAGTCTCAAGGTCAAGACCAAGACCCTCACAGGTTTCTGTGTTTACAGTTGCAGTTCCGTTATCAAAGGTTTCAACAGCTGTCTCGGATGGTTTTGCTCCATCTACCAGGATATCTGCGATCATATCCGCCGTCTTCTGTCCAAGATTTGCATAATCTACACCATAGCCTACAAATGCACCGTTCAGTGCGAAGGAGTCTGCTCCTGTATAGTGCGGGATTCCTGCCTCGATGAATTTCTCATAGATAGAAAGCTCTGCTGTCATAATCGTATTGTCTGTAGGTGTGAACACTGCATCCACGCCATCTGCGATCAGTGCTTCTGCCGCAAGCTGAACCTCATCTGTTGTAGTTCCGGTACGTTCAACATATTCGATGCCTTCTTTGTCCAGATAATCCTTTGCTTCCTGGATCGCTGTTGTGGAAGAATCCTGTCCTACGTCATAGAGGAGTCCAATCTTCTTTACATCCGGGTTCTGTGCCTGGATCAGTTTCATGATGGAAGAAGTATCCAGATAATCGCTGGTTCCTGTGATGTTTGCTCCAGGAGCATCCAGAGAATCTACAAGTCCGGAACCGACCGGATCAGATACTGCTGAAAATACAACCGGTGTCTCAGTTCCCTCTGTTGCGGACTGCATACGCATTGCTACCGGTGTAGCCACACCAACCATCAGATCTACGTTGTCAGCCTGAAAATCAGAAATAATCTGTTCCATGACACTGGCATCTGCATTACAGTTATCATAAGACACATCAAAAGTGACACCCTTTTCTTCGCCAAGTTCTTCCAGACGGCTCTGGATATTGTCTACGATCTGATTCAGAGAAGCATCATCCACATAGTTGCAGATACCCACCTTGAAATCATCCGCCATTACCGGTGAAGCCATCATCATACTGGTTGCTACTGCTGCTGCGATTACTAACATTCTTTTTTTCATAGTCTTTTTCCTCTCTCTTTCTACATTTTCTGTGCCATGAGAAAAAAAGAACCGCCTCAAGCTATGCTTGAGACGGTAATAATTTCTTATTATCGCGGTACCACTCAAATTGACGTATCGTCCACTTTCTCATGTACAAACATACACTCCTGATTGGTAACGGGTTCGGTTCCCGTCAGTGCCTACTCTCCAGATACGAATTTCGGACTGCCCTCGGAAGGCCATTCAATCATCCGCTTCATACAGGCTTCCACCATTACCTGCTCTCTGGAATGTTGCCGGATCATTTACTCTTCTTCCTCATCGGTTTTGTTGTTTTATACTTTACCATACGAAACTGTATCTGTCAATCACTTTTTGACTTTTTTGGCGAATTGATCAGTTCTTAAAGCTGTGGATCGGGGCCGGAATACGTCCGCCTCTTTCTACAAACGCATCACAGGAGAACTGGTTGACCGGCATGATCGGTGCATAGCCGAGAAGTCCGCCGAATTCTACAGTTTCACCTACACCCTTGCCGATAACAGGGATCACTCTGACTGCGGTTGTCTTCTGGTTGATCATACCGATCGCAGATTCGTCTGCAATGATTCCGGCGATCGTAGTCGCCTTTGTGTCTCCCGGAATTGCGATCATATCAAGACCTACCGAGCAGACGCAGGTCATTGCTTCCAGCTTCTCAAGTGTCAGTGCACCAAGATTTACCGCATCGATCATTCCCTGATCCTCGCTGACCGGAATAAATGCACCGCTTAAACCACCGACTGCCTGAGCCGCCATAACACCGCCCTTTTTGACCTGATCGTTCAGAAGAGCAAGAGCTGCTGTCGTTCCCGGCGCTCCGACTCTCTCAAGACCAATCTCTTCCAGGATCTCAGCAACACTGTCACCAATCGCCGGTGTCGGTGCCAGAGAAAGGTCAACGATGCCAAACGGTACTCCAAGACGTTTGGATGCCTCCTGTGCCACCAGCTGGCCCACACGTGTTACCTTAAACGCTGTTCTCTTGATCATCTCGCAAAGTGTCTGGAAATCTGCCCCACGTACAGCCTCCAGTGCTGTCTTGACAACGCCAGGACCGCTGACACCAACGTTGATGATACAGTCTGCCTCTGTCACACCGTGGAATGCACCTGCCATAAACGGGTTATCATCCGGTGCATTGCAGAATACAACCAGCTTCGCACATCCAAGGGAATCCTGATCCTTGCTGGCCTCTGCTGTTTCAAGAACGATCTCTCCCATCAGTTTGACCGCATCCATATTGATACCGGTTTTGGTAGAACCGACATTTACAGAACTGCAGACACGTTCCGTAACAGCAAGTGCCTGAGGAATGGAACGGATCAGAAGCTCCTCTGCCGGTGTCATTCCCTTACTTACCAGTGCAGAATATCCACCGATGAAGTTAACGCCAATGGTCTTGGCCGCTTTGTCAAGTGTCTTTGCAACAGAGACAAAATCTTCTGTTGAATGACATGCCACACCGCCTACAAGTGCGATCGGTGTTACGGAAACTCGTTTATTTACAACCGGAATCCCGAATTCTGTTGCAATCTTGTCACCTGTAGCCACAAGATCTTTTGCCTTTGTGGTGATCTTGTCATAAATTTTCTGGTTCATAGTCTCCAGGTCACTGTCAATGCAGTCCAGAAGACTGATGCCCATAGTAATGGTACGCACATCCAGATTTTCCTGTTCGATCATCTTATTTGTTTCATTTACTTCAAATATATTTAACATGTCGGTGCTCCTTTATTAAGGTTTATCGTAACTGTTCAGTCCCCTCACAGTTACGGTTTATCAGTTTTTATTTTAGATTCTGTGCATTACATTGAAAATATCTTCATGCTGGCAGCGGATCACTACACCGATCTTGTCACCGATTTCAGAAAGATCCTTTGAAATAGTTGCAGCGTCTTTTTCGGAAGCGCTGGTATCTGTGATCATCATCATGTTGAAATATCCCTGTACGATAGTCTGAGAAATATCCAGGATATTCACATTGTTGTCTGCAAGATAGGTACATACCTTTGCAATGATTCCCACGGTATCATTTCCTACTACTGTAATGATTGTTTTTTTCATAACTGTCTCCCTTTCTCTTATACGGTAACTGCCTCAGAAGCAAAATCCCTGTGCGCTACCTGAATTCTGAAATCTTTTGATTTGTAAGGGTTGTCTCCCATTGTTACCTCTGAACATACGGTTTCGTAAGCAAGTTCTTCATAATTGTTTTCCCTGCTTAAATGTCCAAGAAAAATCGCTTTCATATTATCGTGAAGAAGACGGCACAGAAGCCTGCCCGCATTTTCATTGGACAGATGCCCCTTCTCTCCAAGAATCCTCTGTTTCAGATAATAAGGATATTTCCCAACCTGAAGCATCCGGATATCATGGTTTGCTTCCAGAAGGAGTGCATCCAGATTCTGAAGATTTTCGACAATATATTCATTATAATTACCAAGGTCCGTCGCAATACCAACGGAACTTTCTCCACATTCCACGCGATAACCAACCGGCTGTGCCGCGTCATGAGGAATGGTAAAAGGATTGATGGTCAGATCCTTAACTGCGAAAGGCTCGTCCTCTCTGATTTCATAAAAAATCCCCTCCGGAAGTTTCCCAAGGGATCCGCTCTTGACCATCGCGTCTATCGTACCCTCCGTTGCATAAACCGGAATCCCGTATTTGCGTGCGATCACGCCCAGTCCCCTGATATGATCTGAGTGCTCATGCGTGATCAGGATTCCGTCCAGATCACGGCCTGTAAGATCGATGCTGTTGAGTCCTGCCTCCATCTTCTTTCCGCTGATGCCGATATCCACCAGCATATGCGCCTGCTCAGATCCTATGTAAATGCAATTCCCGCTGCTGCCGCTTGCAATACTGCAAAATCTCATAATGCCCTGATCCCTTCTTCGATCTGACTCCATGTTTCCTTCAGATCTCCGTTATTTTGTATGATATAATCTGCATGTTCCCGGAAAAATTCCTCTGTTGCCTGACGTGCAATGATGTTTCCGGCCTTTTCTCTTGTGTAGCCCCGGCTGTTCATCAGACGTTCGATCCGGATTTCCCGGTCTGTATGAATATACCACACTTTGTCACAGAATGCATCATAATGATCTTCCAGAAGAAGGGCAGCCTCCACTACCATAAGAGGGCAGCCTGCTCTTTGCTGTACCTCAATCTCATCCAGAATATACCTCTTTACAGCCGGATGAATAATATCATCCAGCTTCTGCCGCATTTCTTCATGGGCAAATACTACATCAGAAACTATCTTCCGGTCAATGGTTTTATCGTTTTTTATGATTTTTTTTCCGAACAATGCGATAACCTGATCATAACAGATACCGTCCGGTTCCATGACCAGATGACCGATTTTGTCTGCCTGCAGCACACAGGCGTTGAATTCTTTCTCCAGATAATCGAGGACGGTGCTCTTACCGGCACCGACCCCTCCTGTAATTCCTATAATCTTCATTTATTTTGCCTCATACCAGTTTTCGCCCTGGTGCATGTCAATCTCAAGCTCCACGGACAGATGTGCGGCACCTTTCATTTCTTCTTCCAGAATCTTTGACACAATGTCAATTTCTTCTTTTTTGGTTTCGATCAGGAGCTCATCGTGCACCTGAAGGACAAGCCTTGACTTTAATCCTTCCTGTTTCATTCTTTCGTATACACGGTTCATCGCAATCTTGATAATGTCTGCCGCACTTCCCTGGATCGGTGAGTTCATCGCCACCCTCTCTCCGAAGGAACGCTGCATGAAATTGCTGGATTTAAGTTCCGGTACCGGACGGCGGCGTCCGAGCATTGTCGATACATAGCCTTTTTCTTTCGCTGTTTTTACAAGTTCATCGAGAAATCCCTTAATCTTGGGATAGGTCTCAAAATATTTCTCGATATAGGCTGCTGCCTCTTTGCGGGTAATACTTAAATCCTGACTTAAGCCAAAAGAACTGATGCCGTATACAATTCCAAAGTTGACTGCCTTGGCATTTCTTCGCTGAAGCGGTGTGACCTCATCAAACGGCACATGAAAAACCTGAGAAGCCGTCAGTCGATGGATGTCCTGTGCCTCCCGATATGCCTGGATCAGTTTCTCATCTCCAGACATATGTGCAAGGACTCTCAGCTCAATCTGAGAATAATCCGCATCCAGGAACACGAATCCGTCTTCCGGCACAAAAACCTTACGGATCAGTCTTCCAAGTTCCATCCTGACCGGAATATTCTGAAGATTCGGTTCTGTACTGCTGATCCGTCCGGTCGCCGTGATCGTCTGATTAAAGGTAGAATGAATTCTTCCGTCTGCTTCGATCACAGCACTCAGTCCATCTGCATAGGTAGATTTAAGCTTGGCAAGCTGGCGGTATTCCAGGATATTCTTGATGATCTCATGCTCCGGCGCAAGCTTCTCCAGAATGTCTGCCGCTGTAGAGTAGCCTGTCTTTGTCTTCTTGCCGCCCGGGATCTCCATCTTTTCAAACAGGATCACACCCAGTTGCTTCGGGGAATTAATATTGAATTCTTCACCGGCCTGTTCCCAGATCAGCTTTTCCAGTTCATGAATACGGATACTCAGTTTCTCACCGTAATTCTTCAGTTCCTCGCCTCTGACACAGATTCCCCATTTCTCCATGGAATCCAGTGTGAATACCAGCGGAAGCTCGATTTCTGTATAAACCTTCCACATTTCTGTCTCATGAAGAGCTTTTTCGATCGGCGCTCTGGACGCAAGGACAGTGTACGCTACATAACAGGCATAGCTTCCCAGGCTGTCCAGAGATTTCTCCCAGGCTGTCCGGAAGGTTTCTTTGCCCAAAAGGTCTTCACGAGTCGGAAGTAATTTTCCGTCCAGATATTCCTTTGCCACATCATCAAAGGTATAGGAGGATTTCAACGGATTCAGAAGATACACTCCAATCCCCACATCAAATAACTTCGAGGCTTCTGTAAGCTTCACATGCTTAAGAACACTCTTGACATCCATACAGCACAGTATTGTCGTCTTTGAAAGTTTCTCTAACTTACCGCAGAGATACTCTCCTGTCACAAGTCCCTCCACCGGGATATGGTAGACCTCATTTTCCTCCAGTGCGATTCCAACTCCATAGACATTCTCTTTGTCACAGAGCAGTTCTATGCCTGCACAGACTTTGGATGCTGCTTTCTGAAAAAGTGCCTCGGCTCCGGCCAGATCTTCACAGGTAAAAAAATCATCCGCCATGGTCTGCTCCGGCACACTTGTCACGTCAAAACGTCCCAGAAGATTCTTGAATTCCAGACGTTTACAGAGTTCGTAAGCTTCCGGGGTATAGAGATTTCTGATCCGTGCCTCCTCATAGGAGAACTCGATCGGACTCTGTGTATTGATCGTTGCCAGAGATTTACTTAAAACTGCCAGATCATAATGCTCACGAAGAGATTCTCTTGCCTTATTTGGTTTCACTTCTTCAAGATGTTCATGGGCATTCTCAATAGAACCATACTGTACGATCAATTTGGTGGCAGTCTTCTCTCCTACCCCCGGAATTCCCGGGATATTATCTGCGGAATCCCCCATCAGAGCTTTCAATTCAATGATCTGAGGCGGTGTAACCTGATATTTCTCCAGAACCTGCTCTGCATGAAAATTCTCAATCGTCGTTTTGCCACGGGATGTCTTGGGAAGGCGGATCATGATCCTGTCTGTCGCAAGCTGGAGAAGATCTCTGTCTCCTGAAAGGATTGTGACCTCCATGCCCTGTTTTTCACTTCGAAATGCCAGCGTACCAAGAAGGTCATCCGCTTCATAACCTGCCATGGAAACTGTCTTCACGCCCATAGAGGTGAGGACTTCTCGGATCAACGGTACCTGCTCCCGAAGTTCCACAGGCATTGGCTTTCTTGTTCCCTTATATGCTTCATACATCTTGTGCCGGAAAGTCGGCTCATGAAGATCAAATGCGACAGTCAGATACTCCGGCTTCTCCTCCTCAAGGATACGAAAAAGAATATTCAAAAACCCATAAACCGCGCCTGTATGTTTCCCCTCTGAGTTTGTCAGATCCGGAAGTCCGTAAAAAGCACGGTTCAGTATGCTGTGTCCATCTATCAACAATATTTTTTCACTCAAGTTTCCTGTCCTCCTGTTATATATCCAGTTAACTGAAGATAACCAAAATCGCAAATACACACAAGGCTATGGCAGCACACACGCATAAAAGCCCTGTCACAAAATACATAACCCGCTTCTGATGGATGTTCCTCCTGGTTCTACGGATCTCCTGCTCAAGAAGCTTCTTAAAATCAAGAACCTTTCCATCTTTATCCTCATCCAGCTGCTGCATTGCCTCATGAACAATAAAATAAGTCTCCAGTTCGTCATAACAGGAGGGACAATGTTCTATATGATCCAGGAATCCCTCAAGTTCATTCATAGACAGGCTGTGGTCAATAAAACGTGTAACCATGCTCTCTGCTGTCCTGCAATCCATTTCCGTCACTGGCTGCCACCTCCTGTTTCTGTTCTGTACCACTGATTTTGTTTCGGATTTTATTCTGTCACTGTAGTATAGCATAAAAAAAGACAGTTCTCAATGAAATTTACCGGAACTGTCTTTTGGTGTGAACTCAAATGTTTTTATTCTTTTGCAAGGCTGACTTCCTGAGTGTCTGACGGAGTCTCGAGAATCTTCATAAACTCTTCTCCTGTAATGGTTTCATGTTCATAAAGATATTTTGCCAGTTCATGAAGCTTACCTATGTTGTCCTTAAGGATCTGAAGCGCCTTCTCATGCTGGGTACGTACAAGCTCTACCACTTTTTTATCGAGCAGTGTCTGCGTTTCAAAGGAGCAGGCAAGACTGCTGTCTCCTCCCAGATACTGATTGCTGACACTTTCCATCGCAACCATGTCAAAATCCTCACTCATGCCATAGCGTGAGATCATTGCTCTGGCGATTTTGGTTGCCTGTTCAATATCATTGGATGCACCTGTGGTAATAGAATGGAAGATCAGTTCCTCTGCCGCACGTCCACCGGTAAAGGTAGCGATCTTGTTTTCCAGTTCTTCCTTGGACATAAGGAAATGTTCCTTCTCATCTACCTGCATGGTATATCCAAGTGCTCCTGAAGTACGCGGAATGATCGTGATCTTGTGTACCGGTGCGGATTCTGTCTGCTTCGCCGCAACCAGCGCATGTCCGATCTCATGGTAGGAAACGATCAGCTTCTCCTTATTGGAAAGAACACGGTTCTTTTTCTGATAACCGGCAATTACAACTTCAATGCTCTCTTCAAAATCTGCCTGGGTCGCAAATTTACGTCCATCACGAACCGCTCTCAGTGCCGCCTCATTGACAATGTTGGCAAGCTCTGCACCGGAAGCTCCGGCAGCAGCCTTGGCAATCTCATCAAATCGTACCGTATCTGCAATCTTGATCTTCTTCGCATGAACCTTGAGGATTTCCTCACGTCCCAGAAGATCAGGAAGTTCTACCGGAATTCTTCTGTCAAAACGACCCGGACGGAGAAGTGCCGGATCAAGAGAATCCGGACGGTTTGTCGCTGCAAGGATCACGACACCCTTGGATCCGTCAAAGCCATCCATCTCTGTCAAAAGCTGGTTCAGTGTCTGTTCACGCTCATCATTACCACCTGTAAATCCTGCACCGTCACGCTTCTTACCAATCGTATCAATCTCATCGATAAAGACAATACACGGTGCCTTCTCATTGGCCTGCTTAAAAAGATCACGGACCTTGGCCGCACCCATACCAACAAACATCTCTACAAATTCAGATCCTGAAATGGAGAAGAACGGTACCTCAGCCTCACCTGCTACTGCCTTGGCAAGAAGAGTTTTACCTGTTCCAGGAGGGCCTACAAGAAGAGCTCCCTTCGGCATAGATGCTCCGATCTCCGTGTATTTCTGCGGATTGTGGAGATAGTCAACGATTTCTGTCAGAAGTTCCTTGGCCTCATCTTCCCCTGCCACATCAGAAAATTTAATTCCTGTGGATGATTTGACATAAACCTTGGCATTGCTCTTTCCAAAGGACATTGCTCCTCCGGGACCACCACCCATAGATGACATCATTTTCTTGCTCAGCCAGCGTCCAATAAAGATAAAAATCACGATTGGTACAACATAGCTAAGGATAATCGTCATAAAAATTGACGGGCTTTCCGGAAGGACCTCATCCATTGTTACCCCTGCGTCAAGCAGACGGTTCACAAGATCAGGATCATCCATCTTAACAGTCTTGCAGAGAACGCTGTCACCGGAAGCTTCTGTCCCTGTTTCATAATAAATGTAATTCTCTTCCACAGTGGCCTTGGTGACATTCCCCTTCTCCACATTCTTTATAAATGTAGAATAATCTGTCTTCTGTATGCTTCTTTCCTGCACTGCTGGAACTACAAGCATGTTCAGAAGAATGATAACGATACCTGCAATGATGTAATAGACATACATTGGGATCTTTTCTGGTTTCTTACTGCCAAACTTCATTTAACTTCTGTCCTCCATATCTTCGAAAGCATCCGGTATCTTCAGTATTCCCGTATTCCTTCGAAATCATTTATGTCATGTACCATACCATTTTTTTCACAGTTATTCAATGTTCATTGTATGAAAAATTATAAACTTTTCATAAAACATTTTTCGACAGAAATCCTGGAAGTAAAACAATTACTCCCATGCATTCCGTGATTCTCCGAGAATTTTCACAAAAAGAAAAAGCCCTGAAAAAACTCAGGACTTTTGAGGTGCCGCTGGCCGGACTCGAACCGGCACGGTTTCCCGCTTGATTTTGAGTCAAGTGCGTCTGCCAATTCCGCCACAGCGGCACATGAACCGAAAATTATATTATCATAATTTCCGGTTCTTAGCAAGTGTTTTTTAATTATTTGTACAATTTATCTTCGTCCTGCAAAAGCTTCTCATAAATCGGGAAGCTGTCGAAGGTCGCAAAATAATCTCTTGGGGTTTCTGCTCTTCGGATCATCTCAAAGCTACCGTCCTCATGCAGAAGAATCTCTGCTGATTTAAGTTTACCATTGTAGTTGTAGCCCATAGCAAATCCATGTGCTCCTGTGTCATGGATCACAAGCAGATCTCCCATCTCAATCTCCGGAAGATAGCGGTCAATTGCAAATTTATCGTTATTTTCACAAAGAGATCCTGTAATATCATAAAGATGATCACACGGCTTGTCTTCTTTACCCATGACAGTGATGTGATGATAAGCACCATACATAGCCGGCCGCATCAGGTTTACCGCACACGCATCTACCCCTACGTATTCTTTGTGTGTATGTTTTTCGTGGATTGCCTTTGTTACCAGGCAGCCATATGGTCCCATCATAAATCGTCCAAGCTCTGTGTAGATGGCAACATCACCCATTCCTGCCGGAACAAGAACTTCCTCATATACCTTGCGGACTCCTTCTCCGATCACACGGATATCATTCGGAGTCTGATCCGGTCTGTATGGAATACCAATTCCTCCAGAAAGATTAATAAATGCAACCTTTGCCCCTGTCTCTTTCTGAAGCTTCACTGCCAGTTCAAACATTACCTTCGCAAGCATCGGATAATATTCATTTGTGACAGTATTGCTTGCCAGGAATGCATGAATACCAAACTTCTCTGCTCCTTTGGATTTGAGGATACGGAAGGCTTCAAAAATCTGCTCTGTTGTCATTCCGTATTTTGCATCCCCGGGATTGTCCATAATATCATTGCTGATCTTGAACACACCACCCGGATTATAACGGCAGCTGATGGTTTTTGGAATTTTTCCCACTGCACGCTCTACCGCCTCGATATGTGTGATGTCGTCAAGATTGATGATTCCACCGATCTCATCTGCATAGCGGAATTCCTCTTCCGGAGTATCGTTGGAAGAGAACATAATATCGCCTTTTTTACAGCCGATTGCCTTGGAAAGCATCAGTTCTGTCATGGAAGAACAGTCACAGCCGCAGCCATACTCCTGAAGAATCTGAATCAGATACGGATTCGGGGTTGCTTTTACGGCAAAAAATTCTTTAAATCCTTTGTTCCATGCGAATGCTTCCTTTAAGGCCTTTGCATTTTCACGGATTCCCTTTTCATCGTAGAGATGAAATGGTGTCGGATACTGTGCTGAAATTTCTTTCAGCTTGTCTAAGGTTACAAACGGCTTTTTTTTCATAATGTATCTCTCCTCGTTTGGTTTATTTCTTCCTGTTCACAGCCATACGTTCACTTTACATGCTCATGCGTAAACAGATGATCCTGACAATATTCATAATTTCCATTGCATTTGGAACAGAATCTGAATTCCAGATTCGGATCGTCCTGCTCTGTTCTGCCGCAGATTGCACACTTATGTTTGGTGAGCCCGCCTGTCGCCGGATTGACCCTGCTCTGTGCCACTGCCTTCTTGAATTCTCTCCTTCTGTGCACCTCTTTCGGATTATAACGATGCATATTTCTTGTGCTGAAGAAAAACAGCACAAAGTTCAGAAGTGAGGCAACAATCGGCACTGCCATCACCCAGAGTCCGGCTCTTATATAAGTGATCATATTATAAAGAACGATCACTCCGTAAACAATCGCCATCCACTTCATCTTGATCGGAATCACAAACCACAGAAGGATCTGCATGTCCGGACATGACATCGCATAGGCAAGGAATACAGACAGACTGACATAATAAGTCGTAAACACTCCACCGCCGATTGCATAGCTCATTCCTCCGATCACAACATAACCACCTGTTATGAAATAAGTCAGAAAAGCTGCAATCAGTACAAAGAACAGTCCTGAAAAAATATACAATGTATATCGGAAAGTTCCCCAGGTACGTTCCAGTGAAGTTCCTATCGGATAATAAAAAAACAAAATAGAAATTACAAACAGCAGGAAATTCCCTGTGCTGGGCGGGTAGATCACCCATGTCACCAGTCTCCATATCTGTCCATGGAGGATTTTTGCCACATCAAGACTCATCATTGCCATCAGGCTCGGGTTCAGATAAGTCAGAAAATATCCCACTACATAACAGATGATGATATACATCGTCAGATTCTGAACCCCGAATCGTCCAAACTTACGTTCCAGTTTATCAATCCAATTCATAAAATCACTTTCTCCTTTTCGGTCAGTATACTACTTGGAAAGACTAAAAATATTTCTTTTTTGCCAGAAAGATCGCTGCTACGATACTTGCCGCGATCGAGATCACGATTACGATCAGAAATCCCCATGATGTCTTGGAAAATGGCATGCCGACAGCACTTAAGTTCATTCCGTAAGCACTGAATATGATTGTCGGGATACTCATAACGATCGTGATCACAGACAGGATCTTCATTACATCATTCAGGTTATTGGAAATAACTGATGCAAACGCATCCATCATGTTGGCAAGGATACCGCTGTAGATATTTGCCATCTCGATCGCCTGCGTGTTCTCAATAATAACATCCTCAAGAAGTTCCGTATCTTCCGGGTATTTCTTGATGCTTTCGATCTTGATCAGTTTCTCCAGAACCGCCTCATTGGAACGCAGAGATGTCGTAAAGTAAACCAGTGATTTCTCCAGTTCCAGAAGCTCGATCAGCTCCTTGTTTCGCGGTGAAAAATGGAGTTTCTCCTCCACCTGTTCACTCTTTTTGTCAATGATACGCAGATAACGAAGATACATGCTTGCATTTCGATACAAAATCTGCAGGATAAAACGTGTCTTCATATAAGTAAAGAAATTGCGGACACGCCCCTCCATAAACCTTGTCAGTACCTGTGTATCTTCCAGGCAGATCGTAAAGATCATCTTGTCCGTGACAATGATACCAAGCGGAATAGTACCATACCAGTCCTTATCATTACGCTCCTCTATCATCGGGACATCTACCAGGATCAGTGTATAAGTATCCTCGACTTCGATACGGGAACGTTCTTCCTCATCCAAAGGAGCTCGCAGATCGTCGACCTCTATCTGGAACTGTTCTGATATTTCAAAAATCTCTGTTGCTGTAGGATTGGTCAATGCAATCCAGCAGCCGTCCTGTGGTTCCTGAATCTCATGAATGGCTCCATCTGATGTTCGAAACATTCTAACCACGATTCCACTCCCCTTCCACTCATATTACACATGTCCCAGAGTTCCATGTGTCTGTACAGCCGTTTTCTTCCTGTTCCCCTTTACTCTTTCTCAGTTACCAGCTCCGAACCGCTGCACAGCTTACATTATAAATTGTGCATGGTTCTTTGTCAATTCCAACAGTTTTGATTTACCCAAAATTAACATACGCCTGTGAACTACTCGGCAACAAGTTACCAGAGCATCTGAAGTCTGGCGGGATACCGCCTTTTTTCAGGGTGCGTCCATGACACCAATACTGCTTGCCTTTCGGCTATACAGCTACTTTTATTATTTCTGGATTTTTTAGTCTGGTTACGGACAATTCTTTCTGCTTCCCGGATACGGAAAGATATTTCCGCAGGATATTAAACGCACCTACTGCATCTGCGTTAA